>JAITQV010000187.1 GCA_031288765.1 Planctomycetaceae bacterium | reverse complement strand
GCAAGAACCAGCGCAACAATAAGTAATACCGACGCTCCGGTTAAAACGGTTTTGGTATGACGAAGCGACCAATCAAGAACAGGATCATAAATCCGCAACAAAAAACTCATCAGAATATTCTTATCTTCCGCACGAAATGGTCCCCGAACTAATAGTGTACAAAATACAGGTACAGCGGTAACAGCAAGCAGCACGGCTCCAATCAACGCAAATGTTTTCGTATAAGCAAGCGGGTGAAACAATTTTCCTTCCTGTCCGGTAAGTAAAAACACCGGTACAAATGCAAGAATAATAATCGCCATCGAAAAGAACATCGGTCGTCCAACTTGAGTGCTTGCCTGTAATGTTAATTGGAAAATTTCAGCGGCGGTTAGATGAGCCGAATGATTGACGGCTTTCTTTTCTTCCAAAGTACGTTCGCAATACCGAATCACATTTTCCGTCATCACAATTCCGGCATCAACCAAAACGCCAATCGAAATAGCAATACCGGTTAAAGACATTATATGTGACGGAATACCGAATTGGTTCATTAAAATAAACGAAATAAGAATCGCACTAGGCAACGGAATAGTTACGATAAGAATTGACCGGAAATGAAAAAGAAACAAAATATGTGCCAACGTAACAAGAATAATTTCTTCCAACAATGCGTTTTTAAGGGTATCAATAGCACGGTTAATTAAATCACTTCGGTCATAAAACGGTTCTATGGTAACTCCCTTCGGTAAACCGGATTGAATTGTGTTGATACGTTCCTTTACATCTTGAATAACTTTGTACGCATTTTCACCGTAACGCATTACAACAATTCCGCCGACAACTTCCTGCCCGTTAATATCAAGAGTGCCGCGCCGGTAATCACCGCCGATTTGAACATGCGCCACATCACGCAAATAAAGCGGTATTCCGTTACGAGCCAGAAGCGGTATTGATTCAATATCAGTAACATCATTCACCAGACCAATTCCGCGAACAACAAATTCGGAACCGTTTTCTTCAAGAGTTTTACCGCCGACATTAAGATTGCTTGCAACAAGTGCATCCATGACCTGACCGAGTGAAAGATTGTATTGCTTGAGTTGAAGCGAAGAAACTTCCACCTGATATTGACGGACAAAACCGCCCAAACTGCCGATTTCCGCAACACCGGGAACGGCGGCAAGTTGGTAACGAATATAAGTATCCTGAAGCGTACGGAGCGAACCAAGGTCTTGTTGGGCGTCGGCGTCCGCTTTCAGATAATATTGGTACACCCAACCAAGTCCCGTCGCATCAGGACCAAGACGGGCTGTAACTCCTTCCGGTAAAAGCGAACCAAGTGAGTTTAAACGTTCCAAAACCCGCGTCCGAGCAAAATACGTTTCGATTTTATCCTCGAAAATAACCGTCAGAAACGAAAAACCAAACATTGATGTTGCGCGAACTGTTTTGACTCCGGCAAGACCTTGTAATGAAACAGAAAGCGGATAAGTAATCTGATCCTCAACTTCCTGCGGTGAACGCCCCGACCAATCAGCATAAACAATCACCTGATTTTCAGAAAGATCAGGAAGCGCATCTACCGGTGTTGTCCGCAATGCGTGAATACCCCAACCGCAAATACCAAGAAATATGGTAATCACCAAAAAACGATTGTGAAGCGACCAATGAATCAATGTGTTTATCATAAATCCGATCCGATAATTAAAAAAACTAAAGTGTTGAAAATAAAACGGAAATGAAACAAAATAAAAAATGAACCAAAATAAAATGGGGAATACGGTAAGCGGAAAAGAAACGATTGAAGTTTCTTTCCGCCGACCATATTTCGCAACACGATTCGTTTATTTCACTTCGCTGCCGCAAGTGAGCATTTGCGAACCGAAAAACGGATTTTGTAACTTCGGATTGTCTTTTTGTATCCAACGCCCGACACCAAGAACTGGCGACATGGGACATTGAAAGACTTTTGCCTGACGTTTTGATGCCGGTTGCGCAAGTACAAAATTCGCAGCGGCGTTACTGAACGGCTCAAACGGTTTTCGTGCCGTTTTCAAATCATTGCCGGGAACAAGCCGTTCCGATAACGGCAATAATGTTGCACGAACCGCACCGGTTGTCTGTTTAACCGATTCCAGTACCGCCGGCAAATGCTTTTTGTAACCAGCAAGATCGTCTTTCGCCAATGCTGCTGCGGCATCCGACAAACTTTGTACCAATGCCGGCGGAAGTGTTACGGTTCCGACAGACAGGTACGCATTAAACTCTTCCCTGCTCACAACACCGTTCTTGTTCGTATCCGCTTCGGAAAATTCGTCGGCGGAAAGGATTGATGTTGCAAAAAAGGTTAAAAGAGTTAAAACAATCGACACAAACAAAAGGTTCTTTTTCATAATAGGTTCTCCTTGTGTTAAAGAAACTTGTTAAAAAACGAAAAATTGTTTAAGTACAATAAAATTGTATCTTCGGCAATTTGTGTAAATGGTTACGAATTATTTTGTATATTAATTATGTTAATGTTTTCCTTTGTAATTTAATGTAATTCAACGCCGCAGTCCAACATTTCCGAACCAAAAAAGGGATTCCTTGTTTCGGCGTTATTTTTCTGAATCCAACGCGCCGTGCCAAGTACCGGCGACATGGGACATTGGAAAATTTTTGCCTGACGTTCCGCTTCCGGCTGCGTTCTTACAATATCCGCAACAGCATTGCTGAACGGTTCAAACGGACGACGGGCATCTTTCAAATCCGTACCGGAAACAAGTTTTTCCGCAAACGGCATCAGAATATCATGAACCGTATCCTGTGTTTGATGAACCGCTTCCAATACCGCCGGTAAATGTTTTTGATAATCGTCAAGACGATCCGAAGCAAGAGCTTCCGTAATTTTCAAAACAGATTCAATAAGTTCCGGCGGAAGTGTTGTCGGAGTTGTTAGTGTTACAGGCGATGCCGCCGGCGAATCCGGTTTATCCATTTCCTCAGATATGCCGGAAACGGTTGCGATATGTGCGAGTTGACTTTGACTGTCAATCAACAATGCGGCTTGCGTAACAACTTTTTCGCCTTCGTTGAGACCGGCGAGAATTTCCGCTTCCGTATCGCCGATATGACCAAGCGTCAATTGACGAAACTGATACGCTCCGCCGCCAAGATCAACATAAGCGGCAGGTTGTTCACGAGTATAAAGCAGCGCACTTCGCGGAATCAGTAATGTCGGTGCGGATTCAATGTGAACGGTTCCGTTTGCCGTTTGCCGGTGCAAAATACGTAACGACGAATTAGGAAGAACAACCCGAACCCGCGCTGTTCGTGTGGATTCATTCAGGTTGGGATCAATAAACGCAATCGGAGCCGTAACCGTTTCTCCGGGAAGCGATGTTAATGTAACGTCAACATTTTGTCCGGTTTTCAGTAACGGCAAATCACGTTCATAAGCGTCAAAAATAAACCAAAGTGAAGAGAAATCGCCGATCTCGAAAAGTTCGTCGTTCACATCAACATATTGACCTTCGTAGGCTTTGCGTGAAACAACCGTTCCGTCAAACGGCGCACGTATAACAAGAATTGCTTCGGGGGTTCCGGTTTGTTCCAGTTTTTGAATATCCTCCTCAACAAGACCATACGCAAGCAATTTTTCACGGCTGGATGCAATTTCCGAAGCGGAAACGGCACCGCTGGCTCCGACACGGCGGTTTTCAAGATATAATCGTTGCGCAGTCAAAACATCGGGACTGTACACAACCGCCAACGGTTGATTGTGAACGACTTCAACGCCGACCTGATTGACGTGAAGTTCTTCGATTCGACCCGGAACCCGTGCCGAAAGAATACGATGGCGTGTTTCGTCCTCGCTGATAACACCGGCAACTCGCAAAGTACGGTGTAACGGCGCCGTGCGAACCGGCGTTGAAGCAACCCCGATCACCGAAGCGGTACTCTCCGCCAGTTTAATAAAACCGGAACCGCCCGAAACAGCAGAATTTGTATCATCGCCTTCATAAACCGGCGCAAGCGCCATCCCGCAAATCGTACACTTACCGGGTTTGTCGGATGTAATCCACGGATGCATCGGTGATTGGTAAAAAAGAATTTTGCGTTCGGCAGAACCTGAAACGGTTATTGAGGCGTGTTGGTGTTGCGCAATAAACCAACCGGCTCCTCCGCCAAGAAGTGTGAACACAACCAGTAACATAAAAATAAAAAATGAAGATGTCGGTTTTTTTGACATAATTAAACTCCTTAATCGTACAAAGCACAAACATACAGAAAAATACGTCCAAACAAGTACGGCGTTAAATTCAATAAAATGACCGGATTCAGTACAAAAAATCCGCCCGTCCGGTAAAATACGGCACAAATATACTTCCGCCGTATGTAACAATTTTCCGGCAAAACATTGCCCGTTTTTGTTTATTACCGTGAACGGTTTTACGAGTCAATCAAGACGAAATGAATCAAATGACTGCCGGAAGTATAAATCAATTCCGCATGACATTCAACAAAAGATGCAGACGCACTGCGAGACAGAATATCGAATCACTCGGCGGTTTGCCGGATAACACAAAAAAAGAATCCGGTTGAACCGAAAAAATGAACAAATACGGCGAAAGATTTTTCAGTTCTTCCGTCAGCAACGAAACCGGTGTAGTCATTTCCAACACAAAAGGTGAAACATCAACCGCTTTCAAACACGGGCAAGTATCCGATTTTTGTGTTTCTTTTTTCGATTGGCAACAACTTTTCAACGGCAATTCTTGTGCCGATGAAACTGTTGCGGATTCCTTTATCGATTCTTTTTTCGAACAACAACAGGTTTTCATTTCTGTTGTTTCCGAAACGTAAGAGGGTTCAATTTTGGAGATTTGAGCGGACTCTTGATTAGAATTTTGATTAGTATGGTTGCAACAGGAACAATTGCAAGTTCCAACCGAAGGAATAAGAACGTAAAACAAAACCGCAACCGATGTAATCCACCGGAGAATTTTATTTTGCGATATTTTGCGGCAATAACCTTTCATGGAACTAATTGTGCCAAAACACTTCGGAATACTAATTCGGAAAACCAACCGATTTGTAATTGCAGTATTGTAAGAATTATCCGAATATTGTCAAGAGCAGATTTATAGTTGAAATAGTGGAGAGTACCGCAAGCGGAATTTAATACCTTGCGGCAATCTGATTTCCGTAGGAAATCCCGATCAATAAAACAAATCAATAAACCTCCGTAGGAGATTCATATAAATAAAAGCAAAAAATAAAATATGAAAAGACACGAAAATTATTTTTTTGAGGGGGGTGTCTTGACCGATATTTTTTTAAATATAGAATAACCGATCCAATAATTTTCCATTTTTTAATCTCAACATTTAGGAGACTAAATTATATTTTAAAAAATAAGTAGTCCGAATTTTTTGTTCGGGTGAAAAAAATAATCGAGTACGTCAACAACTGTTAAGATCGCTTCAGCGAACATTAATTTTCTACATTACGACCGGATTTTCCGGGTAGAAAATTGTTGTGGTTTAATAAAGTTGCGTGTCTCCCGTAAAGGGAGCGCCGCGTATTAAACCGTGGGTATAATTCGGCATTACATATTGAAACGTGTAATGCACCACTTTCGTAGGTGGGAATGATCCTATCTTAGCAGACGTGTCGCTCCTGACAAAGAGCGATATTCTGTTGCCGTTTCTCGGCTAATGTTTGTTTCCCAATTTTAGCAAAAACAGATTATACGTTATGTAATCTGTTAATATGTTCACTTTTTTCTCCAGGAGAAAAGACAATGTTTGTAAAACTATTTAACCTTGTGCCATTTTTAATGGCAAACCTTATAGCATCTTTTATGCTATTAACCTTGTTGTGTGTCAGTAGTAATTTCCGTTCGAAGGTTCGTCGAACCGAATACCGAAACGGATTTACGCTGGTGGAATTACTTGTGGTAATTGCGATTATTGGAGTGTTAATCGCATTACTGTTACCGGCAATCCAAGCCGCGAGAGAAGCTGCAAGACGTATGCAATGCTCCAACCACTTGAAGCAAATCGGGATCGGTGTTCACAACTTTCACGATACCAATCGCGGATTGCCGCCTATTGCAGTTGGTGCCGGGCGCATGACCATTTTTGCGGTTCTGTACCCCTTTATTGAACGTGCCCCTCTATCTGATAAAATACAAAGTCTGAACAATCGTGATCCTATCACGAATACAGACAATTTTTGGAGGCACACCAATATGACTGCGGAAGATCGTGAAGGGTTTGGTTCTGTACCGATTTACATTTGTCCTTCACGCCGTAGCGGTGTCAACATAACCAAAGACGGCGGGGAAACCAGAAGTAACGAAACAAGTTATGGTCCGCAAGGCGATTATGCTGCAATTTACACAATGACTAAAGTACCCGATTCAACAACAGGTATGCAAGATGCTGATACAAATTTGTATTACAACGCATCGTATCATTGTTCTCCTGATAACTCCTACCAAGCGAATTTTCCCAATGGACCTTTTAGGACTTGTATGCTTTTAGTAGCGGGAGATTATAAAACATGGCAACCGCGTGATGAAATGTCATGGTGGCTAGATGGAACAAGTAATCAACTTATTTTCGGTGAAAAACATCTTCATCTTGATCATGTGGGAAAATGTTTTATTGATGATTCTGTTGTTGAACCGGGAACCAGCGGAGATGCAACTAAGGGAATTTATTGTGGTGATTGTTCCATTATTCAAGCCAATGGGAGTTATACCGGCGGTGCTTATTTGAGACCGGTAGCTTATCGATACAATACCGATGGAACTCCATGGCGAAACGGTCTGTTAATTCTGCCGCGACCTGACGAACAACGAGCGGTGAAGGCAATTCAAAATGGTTTCGGTAGTTTTCATCCGGGAATTGTCCAATTTTTATTAGGAGATGGTTCTGTACATCCATTTGGTATTACTGTACCGCTTTCAATTATAGCTCCGCTTGCCGATGTGAACGACGGCAAAACAGTACAAATGCCCTAAACATTTAGCGTATCGTTTTTAATCGTAAACGTGCAAGTGTACGGAATATTGGGTTCACTTGCATGTTTTCCCTTTAACATTTTTTATATTTAAAAAACACATGAAAAAACTTAACATTTTATTCGGGTTTTGTTTGTTTCTTTTTCTCGTTCCTATTGTTTCCGCTCAAACGGTAACGGTTCAACAATGGGATTTTGACAAGGACGGAGAGCGTGAACATTGGAACGGAATCAACGCCCTCAAAGATGTTCAAATTAAAAACGGAATTTACCGGGCGGTTGCTTCGGGCGGTGATCCGTTTTTTGTTGCAAGCGGTCTTGATTTTGCAACAAAAAATTCGCAGGTTGTAGAATTTCGTTACCGGACAAACAGCGGCGGACACGGTGAAGTTTATTTTACCAACACCACCGAAGGTCAATACGCCGGTTTTTCACCGAAAAAAAATACCGGCTGGAATGTTCTCGGCGACGAACAATGGCATACGATTCGGATTTTTCCCAACTGGAACGGCGAAAAGAAAATCGTTAAACTGAGAATTGATTTTCCTAATATTTCGTCGGATGATTACGGCAAAATGTTTTATGAACTTGACTGGATTCGTGTTGTTGACCTGAATTTCAGTAACGCTCCCGAAGTGAAACCGGTTTGGGATTTTACGAAACCGCAATCATTTTGGAAACCGCTGGATAACAGTAACATCAAACCAACCGCCAATGGTTTGGAGATTGCCGGCGGTATTGAGAGCGAGCCGATGACGGTTGATGTTGACAAGTACGGCGATTGGATTTCGCTGGAAATGTCCGCCAATCACGGAAAAACCGGAACATTAACGATTTGCGGAAATTCCGGTCAGGTAACAACGGTTCATTTTCCGCTTAAAACGGACGGTCAAAATCATTGGTATAATGTTACTAATTCCGTGTTACAAGAGAAAATTCATCTGATTCGGTTGACTATTGGTGATGTTCCTGAAGCCAAAGCAACATTGAAACAATTACTTATTTCCGATGTTCCGCAAGGTCCGGCGGAAATTGAAATCGAACAGATTTATCAGTCCGAAGCGATTAACCGAACCGGTAAACCGACACCGCTTGCAATTCGATTGCGTAACAGCGGCGGACAAACGGCTCACGGAATCAAAGTTAAACCGCAACTTCCCGCCGGAATGCAAATTGTTCCATCTATTGTTCCATCTTCAGACGGGGAAACATTGTCCGATTTGAGACCGTTGGAAACAAAAACGTACATTATCAATCTTTCGGCATCGCAACCTTTTGACGGTGAAATCGTACTGGAATTTGCCGGAACCGGTGCGCCGAAAAATTCCGTAACCGTTCCGATTCGTATTGAAAAGAGTTTGAATCTTCCCCAAGCGGATTATGTTCCTGTACCGAAACCGGTTCAAAGCGATTATGAAATCGGTGCTTTGTATTTTCCCGGCTGGGGAAAGATGGAAGCGTGGGCAAAAATTTACAATACTTATCCCGAACGTAAACCGGTTCTTGGCTGGTACGATGAAGGCAACCCTGAAGTGATCGACTGGCAAATCAAATGGTCGCTCGAAAACGGTATCCAATATTATCTTGTCGATTGGTATTGGGATAAAGGTTTTCAGCATCACGATCACTGGGTCAAAGGCTTTCAAAAAGCGAAGTACAAGCCGATGTTCAAGTGGGCAATGATGTGGGCAAACCACAACAGCGCCGGCAGTCACAGCGAAGAAGATCAGCGTGCCGTAACAAAATTCTGGATTGAAAATTATTTCAACACGCCGGAATATTACACCAAAAACGGTAAACCTGTTGTGATGATTTGGAGTCCGCAAAATATGGATAACGATATTGCCGCCATTGAACGGGCAAAAGGTAAAACGTTGAAAAAAGGCGAAGGCGTAAAACGGCTTCTCGATCTTTCAAACGAAACGGCAAAAGCCGCCGGATTCAAGGGAATTTATTTTATCGCGATGAAGTGGCCCGAAGCCTCGACGTCGGCAAGTGATATTCAATGGCTTGCGGATGCCGGTTTTGATATGACGTCAATTTATCATTTTATGCATCACGGCGGTAATGCAAAAAATCCGTTGCGTTTTGATTTTGATCTTGTTGTTAATGCCAGTTTACCGTATTGGGAAGCCCGGTATCAAACGGGAATTTTGCCGTTTTTGCCGAATCTTTCAACCGGTTGGGATTCAAGACCTTGGCACGGATATAAGCAAACTTATATCGAACACCGAACTGTTGACGGCTTCCGAAAAATCTGCAACGATTACAAAAAATTTGCCGAAAAGACCGGAATTAAAAGTATGGTTTTGGCTCCGACTAACGAATGGGGTGAAGGTTCTTACATTGAACCAAACGCCGAATTTGGTTTCGGAATGTTCGAAACAATTCGTGAAACGTTTTGCCCAAAACCGGCGGAAGGTTTTCCGTTAAATTATACTCCGAGCGATGTCGGGCTTGGTCCTTATGATTTACCGCCGATAGAAAAAATAAACCGAACAGCGTGGGATTTCAAGGACGGAGCGCAAGGTTGGGAAGTTTTAATGGGAATTAAAAATTTCAAAACGGAAAACGGGAACCTGATATTCGAAACAAATCACGATCCGGCAATTACGATCAATCTTGATCGGATTCCGGCAACGGATTGGAATTGTCTGATAATTCGGATGAAAGTTTCGGGAACGGATTCTACGGAACACGCCCAACTGTTTTGGTCAACCGTAACAAGTCCTATTGCTGAAAAAAACAGTTTAAGTGTTCCTGTTACGGCGGACGGTCAATTTCACGATTACATTTTTGATCTGAAATCAAAAAAGAATTGGCGGCGGCAGATTACGGGTTTACGTTTTGATCCGGTCAATTCCGAAAATAAAAAGATCGAAATTGAATCAATCCGGTTGGAAAAATAGTAATTGATTATTTCCAATTAAAAAAACGTACTTTTACAAAAGCGGTTAATAAAACAGACGGCTGCCTCACAACAGCCGCCGTGTTTTAACAAGCAGTGCAACAGTTATCAAAATTTGTGAGCAATAATAGACGGGACGAATCAAAAAGGCAAACCGGCGGAAATCAAGAAATTCATTACAGGCAATAATCGTATCCGAAAAAACGAGACATGCAATTCCCGCAAAGAAAAGCCAACGGGAAACAAAAGATAATGTAAGACCGAATGATGCCGCCAACGAAAAACAGGAAATAATCAGATAAATGAAAACCGCAATCAATAAAACCGGATCGGAAATTCTTTGCCATAGAAAAATGAAAAAGAACAAAAGATAAGCGGTTAAAACGATTCGGAGAACATCTTTTCGGATATTTCCGTTTTTTAAACAAAATATCAGATAACCAAGATGGGCAAAGAAAAACAAAACAATACCGCCGACAAACCGAATGGAAAAACCATGCCGGTGCGATAACAGCCAATCGCCGCCAATAGAAAACAAAAATGCCGAAATAATTAACCAAATATCCTTTCTGATCCGTTTATCGGAAAACAATAAAAGAACAATAATACAAATAACCGGCACTGAAAATCCGGTGCTAAAAATTGAAATAATATTTGACATCGTACGGAATTGGTTATACCTCCGAAAGTAATTGTCTATTTATTAACCACTGAATACACGAAATACACGGAATTGATAAATAGTAATGGCATACAACTTCAAGGCTAGTTCATTTATAGGGAATAGGAAACAAAATATTTTTTTGTTATTGTATTCATAAGGGGCAAGTCGGTTATTCGGCAAACGGTTACTTTTTAATTTTATCGAAATGATAATTTTTACTTTTTGTCCTTATAATCTATATCGCGTGTCATTTTCTCACCCCGTTTCCACTCACCGGTATAAATGAGTTTCATGATGTCGATACCCAAAACATAAAACACAAACTTATACAGAAATAGCGCGATATAATATATTACGACAATTGCCAGTATTGTCCAAAATACTCTATAAGTCTTTGTAAATATATTTTTTGTTTTTATTTCTCCATTTGAAAACAGATATTCGTGATCACGCTCTTTTTCAACAGAAATATTCTCTTTTATCGTTTTTGTTGGTCCAAAACAGATGAAAGATGGACCATACTTTACTAAAGGTATAAATGTAAAATAGGTCAAAAAATAACTTGTAAACCCAATTACAGCAAGTATCAATGTTCCCATTTTTTGTCTTGTTTCTTTTCGCATTGTATTAATTTGTATCGTCAAAAAAATAATTTGGAACATGTAAAAGATTTGGAGATTTTAATCTATATGGTTCGTTGTTGTGGAAACATATTCGGAGGAGTCTACTTGGTGTAAGGTCAAGTCGTAATTGTCTATTTATTAACCACTGAATACACGAAATACACGGAATTTTTTGAGAGAATACACGATGAAAAAAAAGTTTATAAAGGATTTTTGTTCGTTTTATTTTCTTGTTTTATATTCTCAAAGGCAACCCTAACAATTTTTTAATAATTGACTAATTCCCCAATTTCCGTGTAGTTCGTGTATTCAGTGGTTAATAAAAGTGGTTAATAAAATAGACATTTACCTCCTACCTCCTATTGTCCCTAAAAAATCCGGTACAGGGACTTTAGACTTTAGAAACAAAAGGGACGCCATTCTTACATAATCAGTTCAAACTCTTCTTCATTGGCATCGCGGTCAATTCTGTCCATTAGCGTATTCAAAATTCTGATGAGCAAATTCATACCGCCGCGATAGCCCGCAATCGGCTGATACGAATGTCCTAAACGGTCGTAAATTGGAAAGCCTATCCGAAGAAGCGGAATATCCATATCGCGTGCAATATATTTGCAGTATGTATTGCCGAAGAACAAATCCGGCTTGTCTGCCTGCAAAAGTTGATGAAACAGATACATATCCTTACCGAGACCGGCAAGAATTTTAACGTTTTCGCCGCAGATATTTTTAATTCGTTCTTCAAATTTATATTTATTGGTTGACGTACCGGTTAAGACGTGCTGCACTTTCATACCGAGATCGTTCAGGAACTCAACAAGCGGTACAAGTATATCGGGGTCGCCGACAAGCGAAACCTTTTTGCCGTAAGTATATTGACACATATCAGAGATTGCATCGACAAGTTGACCGCGTTCTATCCGAATGGAACTGGGAACGGAAGCACCGGCAATCTTACGGAGTGTGTCAATAAATCGGTCTGTTGCCGAAATTCCGATGGGAACTTCAACAGTTTCAAACGGTACTTTGCATTTTGTATCAAGCAGTTTTGCGGCGGGCTGCGCTCCGAGAACTCCGATTGCTATTGTTGCCGCCGATGAACCGGACGCTTCGATTTTCTCTTTCGGACAGCCGCCGCGCGGGTACAAATGAAACCGCCCGTCAAGCGGACTGTTCACAACACCGCAAGTATCAGGAAACATAATGTAAGAAATCTCCATTTCTTCGGCGATATGTTTGATTTCCGCCATATCGCTCGGTTCAATGAAAGACGGTATTAAGTTAATAGTATCCGTTTGCCGTCCGCCGTCTGCTGTTTTTTTTGCAAGATACTTCACCATCGCCGCCGCCATATTGGCATAACCGGTAATATGCGAACCGGTGAAAGATGGTGTGTTGGCGTGAATGACAATTTTTCCCGCCGGTATCTTTTTCTCTTCATACGCTTTGTTAATGATTTGCGTTAAATCATCGCCGATAACTTCCGACAAACAGGTTGTGTTGACGGCAACAATATCAGGACTATAAAGCGTAAAAATATTCGTAAACGCTTCGAGCAAATTTGCCTGTCCGCCGAAAACAGACGCCCCTTCGGAAAACGAAGATGTTCCGCTCATAATTGGATCATTGTAGTGTCGGGTTAATGCACTTCGGTGATAGGCGCAACACCCTTGCGAACCATGACTGTGCGGCATACAGTTGTGAATACCGAGTGCCGCATACATTGCGCCGACCGGTTGACAGGTTTTCGCAGGATTGATCGTCAAAGCGTGACGCTCAGGCGTTGTTGACGGAGTATGACGTAATAACATTGGAGTTTGACATTTTATAAAAGTTGTTATTTAGCGTCCGATTTTTATCGGACAAAATTAGGTGCCGCTAACATAAGTTGCCGTCAGTTCCGGCGATTCGTCCCACGGTGCCTTCGTAAATCTAAACACATTGCAATTCAACAAACGGTCAATTTCTTTATAGAAGTTAATCGCTCCTCTGAAACCTGCAAACGGTCCCATATAGTCGTAAGAGTGCAACTGCTTCATCGGGATACCACGTTTCTGCACAACATACTTCTCCTTGATGCCGGCACAAACAATATCCGGTTTGTAATAGTCAATCAACGCTTCAAGTTCATGATGATTGCAGTCGTCAATCACAAGCGTTCCGTTAGGCATTTCGGGCATCATTCCATCGTAGTCCTCGTAAGCAAAACCGTTTGCCTTCCGCCGTTCAATTTCACCAACAGGCAACCGCAGATGGTATTGGGTCTCGTCGGCGGTTACCGTTAATTCTTCAATGTTCCGGCTGTCGGCATCAACAATAATGTTCGGCAAGACCTTGCGTCCTTCGTAATCATCCCGATGCGCAAACTCATAACCGGCTGCAATTGTTTCAACGCCGATTTCCCGAAGTACGTCCTGATAATGATGTGCCCGCGATCCGCCGACAAAGAGCATTGCCTTTTTACCTTTACATCGGGCATACACTTCACTGCGAACTTTTTCGACTTTTTCCAATTCTTTGGCGATGAACGCTTCGGTTCGTTCAATCAATTCGCTATCCTCAAAGTGTTGCGCTATTTTGCGGAATGATTTTGCTGTTGCGTTGGCGCTGATAAAGTTCACCTTAAACCAAGGAATACCATATTTCTTCTCCATCATTTCAGCAAGGTAATTGATGGAACGGTGGCACATCACGACATTCAAATCAGCGTTTTGAGCGGAAGCAAATTCATCATATTCCGAGTTGCCGGAAAACGTTGAATGTATCGTCAAACCGCAACCCTCCGCAATCCGTTCTATTTCAAACGCATCGCCGCCGATATTGTATTCACCGAGTACGTTGAGAACAAACCTGCCTTCTTTCTTTTGATCAAGTTGCCCGACAACATCGGTGAACACCTTGTTGTTGGCGATATGATGTCCGGCGGATTGTGAAACGCCCTTGTATCCTTCGCAGGAAAAACCAAAAATATTGACATCGGGGTATTTCTCTTCGGCGGCGCGGGCAACGGCGTGAACGTCATCGCCGATAAGTCCGACCGGACACGTTGCAAAAATACCAATCGCTTTCGGATGAAATATTGCAACCGCTTCGTCAATCGCCGCCATTAACTTTTTTTCACCGCCGAAAACGATTTCATCTTCCTGCAAGTCGGTTGACATAGCGTAAGGCATATAGTTTGCTGCTTCGGCAGTGCGCGGTTTCGTTTTATTACGCCGTGTCAGCCAACTGTAAAAAGAACAACCGATAGGACCGTGAGTAATTTGCAGAATATCGCGGGTAGGTCCCAACACTACCCCTTTACATCCGGCATACGCACAACCGCGCATCGTCAAAATACCGGGTGCGGTACGGGTATTGGCAAGAATTTCGGGAACGGTATCGCAATCGCCGATTTGATTGATAATGATTTGCTTTTTTCGCTTTTTACTAAGTTTCGGCGAATACGCTTTGACAATATCATCACGGAACTGTTCACCGGTCGGGTCAAGTTTTATTGTTTCAGACATAACGTTTTTTTATAATGTTATTATTTCTCTTAGCGTTACCGTACAGGCTAAGAGAAGTGTTTAGAATCTGTGGTTAAAAGTCCAACACTTCATTTCCGGTGAGACCGTCTCTAACACGAATTGTTTCGCTCACCGGCAACACGAATATTTTTCCATCTCCGCTCTTGCCGGTTTGATTTACACTGATGACGGTTTGTACTGCCTTATGAACGAGATTATCGGGCAGTATCATTGAGATTTTCCGTTTCGGCACCAAACGACCAACCGAAGAATACTCGCCAATTTGTTCACGCCAGTGCTTGTCGGCATCGTTCCCGCTTGCTTCAAGAGCAACAAGATAACCGTTGCCGCGACCGGTTACGTCTTTAACGTGCATTGAAACGATTCCTGCTTCCGCCAATGCATTCTTCGTTTTGTTTATCATATTTAGGCGGATAATTGCCATTACTTCTTTCATTGCGGCACCTCATCGGTTACCTGTTTATATCCCGAACTAACGGTATAAACCTCTTCGACCGGCGAGACGAAAATCTTACCGTCTCCGAAGGCACCTTTACCGGCAGTGCGGGCGGTGTCCATAATTTTGTTGACGACAAAGTCCTTGTCTTTGTCGGGAACAACCATCAGAAGCATTTCCTTTTGGATTTCATCGTAGGTAATGTTACCGATTTTAATTCCCCGCTGCTTTCCGCGACCAACTACAGAAATCTTTGTTACAGCAGGAAACCCGTCCGCCATTAAAGCGGCAAGAACAGCATCGACCTTCTCTGGTCGGACAATAGCACGAATCATTTGCATAGCGATTATGTTTTTTTATTAAAAGTTTGTACTTCTCTTAGTGTTTTCTGTTTAATCAGCGATACCGAACTTCATCAACAATTCTTCCAGCTGGGGCATTTCCAGCGGGTTCGGAACAATAAACATCGTGTTCGATTCAATAGCACGGGCTAACTTGCGGTATTCTTCCGCTTGTTCCACGCTTGCGTCAAAATCGATAACCGTCTTCTTATTGATTTCAGCCCGCTGCACGACATTATCACGGGGAATGAAATGAATCATTTGTGTTCCGAGTTTTTCGGCAAGAGCTGTTATTAGGTCGGATTCGCGGTCAACCTTACGACTGTTGCAAATCAAACCGCCAAGACGCACCGTACCTGCTTCGGCAAACTTGCGGATACCTTTGCAGATATTGTTTGCCGCATACATTGCCATCATTTCGCCGGAACAGACAATATAAATTTCTTCTGCTTTTCCATCTCGAATCGGCATTGCGAAACCGCCGCAGACAACATCGCCGAGAACATCGTAGAAGGTGTAGTCGAGTTTGTATTGAGCATCAAATGCTCCGAGTTGTTCGAGCAGATTAATCGAAGTGATGATCCCTCGACCGGCACAGCCAACACCAGGTTCAGGACCGCCGGATTCAACGCATCGGGTTCCTTTGAAACCGACTTTGACGACATCATCCAAATCAAGGTCTTCGCCTTCGGTTCGGAGCGTATCAAGTACCGTCTTTTGGGCAAGTCCGTTAAGGAGCAACCGTGTAGAATCCGCTTTGGGGTCGCAACCGACCACCATTACGTTCTTTCCCATCTCTGCCAGGGCAGCAACCGTGTTTTGTGTAGTGGTTGACTTTCCAATACCGCCTTTTCCGTAAATTGCAATTTTTCGCATTTTGATTTTCTATTTGAGTTCTTGTTTAATGTTTTCTAAACTCTTTTTATGTGAAGCAATTTATATGCCACAATAACAAAAATTATGAAGCAACAAAATAAATCGTTGTTATCTCAATATTGTTAAACGGGTTACGGCAAATATAATTAAGAAAAATATTTGAAAGAGAATAATTAGATTTCATACCGTTTGGTAGGAATATATGGTCAGCGATACTATTTGGTAGGAAATATATTTACGATTGTTTTATAGGGAACTTCTAAAAACCTCCCTTTTATTTTTTTAAAGTTATATTATGTTACTTTTTTATATTGTTTTTCTCATTTTTTTCCTTTTTATTTTTTAGTTAGTTTCCATGTCCCATTTTCATTCTCATCCCTCGTTTTTTGATGTTGAACATCAGCTGGATAAAATTCACTCGCTGAACGATTTCCTTGTTCGTCTGAATTGATCAATTGGTCGATTTTTCTCGATCCTCTTTATACTTTGAACGGTAGGAAATTACCTCTTTTTTTAATAGAGACATCTAAAAAAATTAGTTTTGTTGTTAAAAA
>JAITQV010000186.1 GCA_031288765.1 Planctomycetaceae bacterium | reverse complement strand
CCCAAAAACATTTTGGGAATCCCCAAAAACATTTTGGGAATCCCCAAAAATAGATTTTTCAGTGAAATTTGACAATTCAAAAGGTAGGCAACCTTATAGTTAATAGTTCGCAAGCGGACTTATTGCGTTGCGGTAGAAAATTCGTATCCGACACTATTAACTATTCACTCTAAACTCTTAACTAAAACGCCGCCTACCTTTTGAATTGCCAGCCAAAATAGAAATTAGCCCATTATTGCCGGCACAATCGTTCGCCAAACAATTGCCTACCTGACAATTAACAAAATTCCACCGAAATATCCCCAATATGTTAATGAATGGTAGAAACCATAACCCAATGCCTTTTGTAAAAGTTTACGGGTTGCGGTTTGGGTTTTAGAGACCTTCCCCTTGCAAAAAAAGGAAAAAAATGATACTAGACTTAATCCAATTTAAAAACCGGTCTTTAATATCCCCGTAAAACCCCAAAATTAAATCTTCCCCTCTAAGGAAAAATATTATGGTCACAACAACTTCGGAATTTAATCTAAAACAAACAGTCTTGTTTGACGGACCTTTCGGTCCCATCGAAACAGAACGATTGTCCCACGCCATCGGTTATGATTTCACACAATTCGAGACCCTTTGCGAGGCAATCGGTGAACTGGAACTTAAAGAATTACGCGAAGAACTCAGCCCGGCAGGAAGAGTGCGACTCGGCGTCAGCCTTTACCTCGCAGGAAAATACGAACACGCAGTCTCCATGCTCAAAAAAGGCGATAGCGGAGCATTGGCTCTGTACTACCTCGCACGATCCTTTTTCGCATTGCAAAATTACGACGAAGCCCTAAAACATTACGAACTCGCCCAAAAATCAGGTTACAATACCGATACCTGCCGCATCGGCAGAGCGGAAGTTTACCGCTATAAAAATCAGCCGGAAGACAGTCTCAAAGAATTGGACAAATTGTCCGGCGCTATCGAACAAACCGCAGAATATCTGTACCAACGCGGAGCAACCGTCGCTATGTACGGCAATTTGGATGAAGCCGTCAAATTGTACGAACGTGCAGTTGCGGCAGATAAAAATCATACCGGAGCCTTGTTCGGGTTGGCATTGGAACGGGAACGCGGCGGATATGACGAAGAAGCACTCGATTTGTATAAACGATCCGTTGCCCATTTTCCCGCCAATGTCGGAGCCTTATTCAATCTCGGACTCCTCTACGAAGATTTGGAACAATACGACCAAGCCGTCGTTTGTTATCAACGTGTTCTCGATTTTTATCCGACCAACCAAAAAGCCCGGCTTTTCCTGAAAGACGCCAGAGCGTCCAGCGAAATGCACATCGACGAAGAAGCCCAACGGAAAAAAGATCGAATGAGCCAAATCATGAGTCTTCCGGTTTCTGATTTTGAACTTTCGGTGCGAAGCCGGAATTGTTTGAAATCAATGGGAATCGCTTCTCTGGGCGATCTTTGCGCCCACTCGGAACAAGATTTGCTCAACAGTAAAAATTTCGGCGAAACAAGCTTGGTTGAAATCCGTGAGATGTTGGCATTGAAGGGTTTGCGGCTCGGACAATTCTCCACCGAAAAACAAACCGAAGAAGCTCCCGAAGCGGAAACTCTCAGCCCCGACGAACAAGCAATGTTATTACGTCCGGTTACGGATTTGAATCTTTCGGTTCGGGCAAAAAAATGTATGAACCGGCTCGGTATTCAAACAATCGGCGAACTTGTCCGTAAAACCGCCGATGAATTACTCGAATGTAAGAATTTCGGAGTTACCAGCCTGAAGGAAATTCGTGAAAGACTGACCGTCTATAATATCAAATTACGCGGCGAATAAAAAATTCGCAATTTTGCGGCGGAATTTTCGTGATTCTTCCCTGTTGTGCGGAACAGTCAAAATGCGGAAAACATGTCTTCGCTTTGCAAGAGCAAGATGAGTTAATAATTTGCCGGCGGATTATTTACCGGAACCCGCGAAACAATCCGCCGCAAAATCTTCTCAAATTCCGAAGAAAATCGGAAAAATCAAAATAAACGAATACTGCGTTTGATATTATTTAGTGGAATTGTATCAGCGGGTTTTTCCGAAATAGGTTCGGTTTTTTTGAGTAAAATGTTGACAGGATTTCTGTTTTGGTCGATAAAATAGGATTGATTGTTCCCTTTCCGTCTCTTATTTCCAAACTAAAATCCTTACCGATTCCAAAAATGCAATACAATTCACGGCGGCGGCGGTTGAAGCTGAAAATTATCGAAGCGGCGCCTTCGCAACAGGTTTGGCTTGAGGGTTTTTTGAAATACATCACCGGTGAAGCCCAACTGGCAACCAATACAATTGCGGCTTACCGGCGTGATATGGAACATTTTTTCCGTTGGCTCGGTAATCGGGCAATTGATACCCTTAACGTCCGTTTATTGGCGGATTACGTTAATTGGCTGGACAAAAAACGTCTTGCACCGTCAACTCGGGCGCGTCATATTACATCGCTTCGGGTTTTTTTCCGGTATTTACAATTGGAAGGGGTTTTACACGCCAATGATGCCGATTTGCTCGGCAACCAAAAACTTTGGGAGCGGATGCCGTATGTTCTTTCGCCGGGTCAGGTGGATAACCTGCTTCACGCTCCCCAACCGGAAGAAGATAAACTTTGGCGGCGTGACCGTGCTATTTTGGAGTTTTTTTATGCGACGGGGTGCCGTGTTTCCGAACTGACCAATCTCAAACTGCAGGATGTTCACACCAAAGAAGGATATTGCCTTTGTACCGGCAAGGGTAATAAACAACGGATTGTTCCGCTTGGTGCTCGAGCCATTCAGGCGTTTAACGCTTGGATGCAGGAAGAACGCCCAAAACTTCAACACCGCAGCCAAAATACCGAACACTGGCGGTTTTTCCGTTTTTCCAATGAAGAAAATTTAGATCGCGGAGCGGAAGGGGTTCCTCACTGGGTGTTTTTGTCTTACAAAGGTCGTAAAATCCGGCGTGAAGCAATGTGGGAACTGATTAAAAAATACGCAATTCGAGTGGGGACGTCGTCGTCGATTAGTCCGCACACGATGCGTCATAGTTTTGCGACGCACATGTTAGCGGGTGGGGCGGACTTGCGTCAAGTTCAGGAGATGCTTGGTCATGCCAGTATTGTTACAACACAAATTTATACTCATGTTGATATGACCCGCCTCAAAGAAATTCATAAAAAATTCCATCCTCGCGGTTAAATCAAATCCCCC
>JAITQV010000112.1 GCA_031288765.1 Planctomycetaceae bacterium | reverse complement strand
GAGATTGTTTTAAAATACCTCAAATTTAAGCATATTGACCTTGTTCATTTTTTGGAAAGTACAGTTATTAAAATAAAAGGTAATTTCCTGCCGTTCAAAGTATAGAATACGGACATATTTTCCGAATGTTGCAGGCAATTGCCGAATAATCAGGAAAATTGCACTGGAATAAAATCAAAAGTTTTGATACGATTCCAAATAGAAAAGGAAAAAACAGCTAATTATTCGGCAACCTACTAAAAAAGATATTTGAGGTAATTATCAATTGTAATTTTTTATAACGGCGAAAAATGATAATATCCCTATCAAATCACGCAGGGACAACCTTTTATCAAACGAGAGTTGTTTCGTTGCCGTAAACTTCATGGTTTTAATTCGTTTATTTTGGATATTTATTTTGTTGTTATTTCTGAGCGGTTGTCATTGGGGCAAAGCGTTGAAACCGATTACGCCCACCCAAATTCTCAGCAGTGAGCGGAGCCGACTCGGAATCGCCGCAATGGAACGCGGTGATCTTGCCGAAGCCGAAAAACGGCTTGAAGAAGCGGTGAAGCTCAATAAAAAAGATGTTGACCACCGCCGCCATTACGCCGAAGCCCTTTGGCAACGCGGAAAATATCAAGACGCCCTCCAACAACTCGATGAAGCCGTCAAACGCGGCGGTGTTAATGATACGTCTTTACATCTTTCTCTTGCGGAAAAACATTTGATGTTGAACCATCTCCCGACAGCATACCGTCATGCGGATGCGGCGGTTCGGTTAGCCCCGAAGGAATATAAAGGTTGGGCGTTGCGTGGAAAAGCGGGCTGGTTGTTGGCTGCCGATCAAGAATCCGCCGATTCGCCGGAAAAAATACAACAATACCTCGCCCAAGCCAAAAACGATTATTATCGGGCGTTATCTTTTTCGCCGAATAACCGCGAACTATTGCCGGAACTTGCGGCAATACAAATGATTTGCCGGCAACCCGAACACTCTTTGGCGACTTGGCAACATCTGCAAGACCTTTTCCCGAAAGATTCCGAACCTGCCGATCTTCTTCGCGGCAAAGCCGAAGTGTTGATTGCTCTCCAACGTTTCGATGAAGCCATCCAATGTCTTAACACTGCCCGATTACGTGAACCGGAGTTGCCTGAAATAGAACAACGGCTTCGTGAAGTGATTGCCGCTTCGCAGAAAAATCTCTATTGAGGAAACCTTTCAACGGTTCAAAAAATCCCGCAATTGTTAAACCGTCATCTCCGCGCCCCACATGACCTACAATTTTGATTTTTTGAGTTGCACAATATTTTCGTCGTAGGAAAATTCAATTTGATAACCCGGCGGAACACCCAAAAAATCTTCCTCGTCCCAGATGCCGTTCAACAAACGGTAAAGCAGATTCAAATCGCCTTGAAGTTTTTCAAATTCCCATTGACGTTCTTTGGCAAGTTCTATTGTTTGCCGTTCGAAAAAGTCGTCTGTTTCCACACCGGTTTCGATGAACGCCGTCTTCGTATAGAAACGCATTTGCAAAAGTTGCTCTCTGAGATATCGGGCGTTGTCTTCTCCGTAACGTTCCACCATTTTTGGGAAGGACATTCCGAATCCCAGTTTTTCCGGCACATCGTCAGGAACACCTTGCCCAAGATCAGCCCCGCGCTCTATCCAACCGGTTGTTTTGAAAAACGTTCCGCTGTTGGCGAAGAAATAATCGTGATAACGTTGGCGATTGCCCAGAAACAAAGTTATACAATCGTGGGCGCGCGGAACAACAATGGGAATCGTTTTCGCCGTCAACCCGACAATTCCGCCGCTGCATAACGCATAACCCAATAAAATTGCGTTGTATTCGGTTTCATCAACGGTGTTGATTTTTTCGGAGAGGCGGCTTGACATGGCTTGCCGTCCAATATCGTGAAGTCCCTTCGGTAAAAATTCGATATCAATCCTGTTTTTCGCAACTGCTGCAATCGAACATATCTCGCGGAACAAAATTTCACACGCAAAGAGTTTAAAACGGCGGTTTCTACCGTTTGTCCGATCAATTTCACCGTCCATAAACAAAGGAACTTTATCTGTGCGGAAAACGGTTTCGGCGTGGAAACTTTTATCGGCAATCCGTTTTCCGTTGTTTACCGAAACCGGATTTTAACCGGTACTGAAACTTACCGAATTACCCTGCCGGTTCAAGGGGCAATCTCCGTTTTTTTGTCAGCGGGTTTTCGCGGTTTGAACAATTCGCTTGTTTGTCCTGTTGAGCGAACCGGCTGAGCATTGGAGTACAAACCGGAAACAATTCCGGTTGAAGGACGGCTTGTTCGGTCGCTTACGGAAACTCTTGCGGCTTCATTCCGTTTTTGATAAATCGGCGAAATGATTCCGGTGGAAGGGCGGTATTCGCCGGTGGGGACAATTTCCAGATCGCTTTCGACCAACGTATTGCCGAATCCTCTAACAGGCGTCACATTTTTCCAACCCATTCGGGAAAGCAATTCCGGCAAATTGATTTTTTTAACCGCATATTGTTCTGCGGTTTTCAACATTTTAGCTTGGGATTCCATCATGGTTTGATCTTGGTTATCTTCGTCGTTTAGATCGCCGAGAACGATAAAAGTAGTATCCCGTGTAATATCTCCGACAATTTCCCCTCTTGGATGTTCTTCATCGCCGTCGCTGATATAGCAGTCAATTTCGCCGCCGTTTGCCCGAATCAGACGGATAATTTCCTTCAAATCGCTTTGTCTGGGTGCGTTGTCCCGTCTGCCGATCCCCGAAATCCTCATACCGGACGCCAAGGCGAAGTGTTGTTTTTGCCCCGGTTTCCAGATGGGCGTGTAAATTACATCGCCCACCACAATCGGATCCGTCAACACATCATCGAGAATACGCCCTTCGGCTTTGTGAGGACCGAGAATCCGAATAATTTCGATACTGGCTTTACTGGCGTTTAGGGATTGTTCTCTTTTACAGACTTCGCAGATCACTGCTTCGTAATCGGGATCGCTGTTGCCGAAGGAGATTCCGGTGATGGAGGGGGAATAGACACTGAACGTCATGCGGGTCATCAACCCGTCTTCGCTGCCGAGGTTAACGAACACGGAACCCGATTGTTGACTAACAGCGACTATTTTTCCGTCGGGGCGGTCGAAATTTGTCCGGCGTAAATCTTCGATGACATTTGCGAGTTCACTGCTTCTTAATTGGCTTTGTTTTGCTTCGATTTCGCTGTTTTCCGCTTTAGCGAGGGCGGATTTGATTTGTTCTTGAGATTCTTCTTCGAATTTTCTTTTTTCGGCGACGATGATATCGGTTTCTTCTTTTTGTTTGGCGATAGTTTCCGAGAAGCCTTGTTGGGCGGAGGCGAGTCGTTTTACGGCGTCATCTTTTGCTTTTTTAATATCTTCTTTAACGGTTTCGTTTAGGATTTCGAGATTTTTGTAATCTGCTTGTAATTTGAGGTATTCTTCGTTTAATTTTTTATGTTCATCGTTTTTTTTATCGAGTTCGGTTCCCAATGTGCGCACGACAAAAAGATAATTACGTGAAGCGTCGTTGGTGATTTTGTATTTTTCCATACAGGCTTGGTGTGCTGTCTGGATTATATTGAGATCGGCTTCGGGTTCATGTCCGATGAGGCTTTTGAGGGTCATAAGTTGTTGAGTGATTTCACGTTTTTCTTTTTCTGCTTTTGCGGCTTGTTCTTTTGCGGAGTTTGTTTCGGCGATTCGTTTATCGTTGCCCTGATTCATTACCACGATTGCAATAATCAATGCCACCGATAATACTAAGGAGAAGATAAACGCCAGTCGTAAAGGATCCGTTTTCATTATTCAAGGCTCCCGAGGAATATGGTTTAGGTTAAAAACACCAATCCGGTAAATTAAAACAATCTTATCAGGTAAGATTTATTCATTTTAGTATGTTGAAACGGGTTGTCAAGGAATTTTATTTTGATTGGGGCAAACTGTTTTCTATGTGTTATGGCGGAAAGACATTTATGGGGTTATCGGCAAAAACGGCGGTGCAACCAAAACCGGATTGTTGAACATTTTAAAAAAGGCTGAAAACAAATTTGTGAAGTATCAGTTATAACGGTAGGATTGATGGGTTGTGGTCTATTTTTGCGGGGTTTCGAACCGGAAAAGAAATTCAACAATGAAATTCAACAATGCAAAACCGGAATTTCTGAAGTTTGCGGCGGGATTTCCTCTGTCGTTGCCTATCTTTTATTGGCAATGTTCCGCGAATATTCCGTGTGTTTCTATAGACCTTTTCGCTAACTTACAAATAGGGGATCTATTCAGTCCGCTATCCCGAAACTAGGGCTGAAAGCCCTTTATCAGTAGCGTAGGGCAACGCCCTAATACTGCTGTATTATTTGTAGTATTATTGTAAATTCTTTTATATCAAGGAGTTATATTGTTATTTTGACTTTTGATTTTTGTACCTCCCAATTTCGGATTTAAATAGACAGTTATAAAAAAAGTATAAGAAAAAATCAAAAGTCAAAATAACAATATAACTCCTTGATATAAAAGAATTTACAATAATACTACAAATAATACAGCAGCATTAG
>JAITQV010000098.1 GCA_031288765.1 Planctomycetaceae bacterium | reverse complement strand
TTCCGCCCATTCTCTCCATGGTTCAACGGTACGCAAACCGTTTTCCGCCGCCGCAAAAACAATGGTCGGAAACAATTTACGATTCTTTGCCTTGGAAAAAATAATTCCGGTGAAATATTACGGTTTTGGCGGAGTACGGTATTCTGAAAAGACCGGAACACAAGACTCAAAGATAATAGACCTTTTCGCTAACTTACCAATATGGTATCTATTCAGTCCGCTATCCCGACAATAGGGCTGAAAGCCCTTCATCAGTAGCGTAGGGCAACGCCCTACGAAAAAGGAACACCACAAAAGGGAAAGCCCCAACGGAGCATAATCATTTAAAAAGACAACGACAAATTCATGGGGATTGCGCCCTGTCAGGGCTTGTAATTTATTTGTATCCTTATTCGTAGGGCGTTGCCCTACGCTAGGATATTAAGGGCTTTCAGCCCTTGTCAGATGACTGAAGAGATGTTAACTATATACTACCCATTATTATTATCATTATCTGCTATTAACTATTCACCATTAACCCATTAACAACAACATGGCAAAGCAGAATATTTGGAAGGCTTGGCTGCGACCCAACCTCTTAACCAAAGACGCCGAAAACGATAACTTCGCCGAAATATCCACCGTCGGGAATACGTTGCACAATGAAGATGTTGCACGGCATATCGTGAAAGAACGGAGCGAACTTCGTTATGAGACGATATTGAGTATTCTCAATGAGCGGGATACGGTGGTACGGGATACCGTGTTAGCCGGTTCGTCGGTACAGGACGGCAATATCCGTCTTGCTCCCCGCATTACCGGCAACTGGATTGGTTCCGCCCCCGTGTTTAACCCCAAAGAGCATAAAATTACAGTGGATGCCATCCCAACAGTCGAATTTCGGAAGGCGTTGGAAGATGTAGGCGTGGAGATATTGGGTAAGAAAACAGGCGGCGGGGCAATTATCGGCTTGGTAACCGATGTGCTTACCGGCAAAACCGACGGCACAGTTACCGTGAACGGCGACATTATCATTGAAGGCGAAAAGATTAAGATTGAGCCTATAAGCGATACAAATCTCGGCGTATTTTTTACAGACACATACGGTTCGGATATAGGGTTGGATTACCCTCTTATTGAGAACACCCCGAAAAAGATTATTTGCCGTTTACCCATGTTATTGGGCAGCGGCAACGTTTATACATTGAAAATCGTGACTCGCTTTGCCGGTTCAATACCCCTTAAGACTCCCCGCATCATCGTGTATGAGTTGCCTATAACGGTGATATCGCCTTTACCATGATGCCGACAAAAAGCGTAGAATCTCTGCGACGGGCATATCAGAGGCTCTGCGACGGGCGTATCAGAGGCTCTGCGACGGGGATATCAGAGTCTCTGATACGGGAATATCAGAGACTCTGATACGGGAATAGTAGAGGCTCTGCAACGGTAGGAGCAGAGACTCCAGCATAGGAAGAGTTTGTTTTATCATTAATATAGCAATTATTCAATGGAACGTTTTTTTGTCCTAAGCCCGCAGGGTGAAATGTGCATAACCGGTGGTGAGGCGAATCGCAACCACCGGATCGGATTAGTTTATAGTGGATAGCGGATAGCGGATAGTTCGCATGCGGATTAACTGTCAACTATCAACTAATATTTTGCCCTTTTAAGATTTGGGGTTATTTGGTATCATTTTTCGTAGGGGATTGCAAGGGTATGGACGTTACCCCGCCGTGTTGCGGCGGGCTAGGTTATGTTGCCCTTTCAGGGCTTAGGAAAGAGGACGCAAGCGGATTTAAGACGTGTCCGCAGATGACGCAGATTTTTATAAATGCAGATGACGCAGATTTTATGATTAACAATTCACAAGGTAGGCAATCGTTGGGTGAAAACCCCTCGCCGAGCGATTGCGTCGGCGTTAGCCGACAGTGAATTTGTGCAATGTTGGTTGTTTTTGATTGCCTATCGGCAAGCGACCTTTTGATTTGCAATTCAAGAAAGGTCGCATCAACTACCAACTACTAACTATCAACTATCAATACACACTTACGGACATGAGAAGAACACTATTATTATTAGCCGGACTGATTGGGGCGGCAATGTTTGGGTTTTACGCAGCCCAACAACTGCAAGGGAATGACCGTTACGCCCCGCCAACTATAACCGTTGCGGAATACACATTGGACGGAACCCTCGAACCCGATGATATTCCTGTTTTTACTCATGGTTTTCCGGTTGCCGGAGTTGCCCTGCGGAACAACATGCTTGCCAACGGAACCGCCTATGCACCGGATGCGGCGGTTCTGGCGGTTGATGCTCCCGTCCGATTGCCGGAATTGCCGGCGGGCGGCGCTTCGCCCTTAACCGACACCGCCCCGCTAACCGCAGCACTCCACACAACCGCCGTCAACCCCGACGATATTCCGCTTATCCTGCCGCCGCGTTTCCGCACCGACACCGACTTGTTTAATATTAATGAGAAATACGCCTTAGTTCAGTATCAGTCCCGCACAAAGAACCGCTCCCCCAAACATGACCATACCCCCGAAGAACCTAAACCGGTTGCGGCGGAATCGCCGTCGGGGTTGTCGGTTCGGGAGATGGCGTCCATGACCGACGAAGAACGTGCCGCCCTGCTCAAAAAGTCCATCCGCACAACCCTCGCCGCCAATACAAAACGCGCCCTCACCACCCAAAATAACACACCGGGCGATGTTTTGCTTATGGCTTTGCCTTACGGAGCCGACGCCAAAGTCTATCAGCCCGCCCTCCTTGCCGACCCGCGTGATAAAACCGCCCCAAAAGGCAGTTATATTTATTCGATAGGGACATTGTGCTGGAATTACCCCTGCTCCGGCAAAACATTGCTCCGAAGTGACGGCAAACGGGTTTACGCACGGGTTGGGGCAGGTTTCCAACGGCGTCCGGCATCCTTCCTTGCCCTCCTTGCCATGTCAAACATCATGCCGAATTACGAACTCAAAGTAAACAGCGGAAACTACTCTATCGGACACTTAATCGCCTCCGAAAAAGCCGCCGTCTCCAAAGGTTCCAATATGTCTATGGCGTTGGTGGGGTTGTCTTTTTACGGTGAAGCGGGAGAACATTGGAAAAACGAAATGGGCGAAACATGGACAATTGAACGCATGGTTACGGAAGAGTTGAACCGTTCGATTGATCAGGGTTCCAGCGATGTAACGGATTGGCTGCTCGGATTGACCGCCGCCGTCAAACTCTACGAAGAAGAAAGTAAAGCAATACGCGGTCCAATGGCGCTCGCCAAACGCCAACTCGGAACCTATCACGACTTCGTCCTTTCCGTGCAAAACGACCAATACCTCTGGCATCCGAAGTTCTTCCTGTTCAAAGGGACAACCCCCGATGTTTATGAGACGTTGTATTCGAGCGGACACATTCTCCGCTGGCTTCTGCTGTCGTTGTCGGACAAAGAGTTGAAAGACCCGCGGGTAACCCGCGCGGTAACAAGCCTGCTGTCTCACATCAACCGTATTCCGGCAAATGTTGTTGCCGGAACCATGACTGATCGGCAACTTGAAGCGCTTGCTTTATCGCTTCATGCGTTATCGATTTACAATCAACGTGTTTTCGGCGACGACCAACCGGAAGAACCGGAAAAGAATCACGCTGCTATCAACAACACCAAATTAATGGTTAGCGGCTTGTGATTTTGGGTTAAGTGGTTTGGGGTTTGTGCCGCAAGCGGATTCAACACGTTGTGGTAAATTCTCCGCTTGCGCCGCAAATCACAAACCACTAACCCCAAACCCCCAATCACTATTTCATCGTTTTCTCTTGCGGAAGGCAACAAAAAAAGCAACCGGCACAAAAATCAATACTACCCCAATACCAATAAAAACTCCAAAATTAACAGAACTCTTGGAACCCTTTTGGGGTTTTGCCGACGTTTTGGTTTGTGTTTTCGCCAGTGTTTTCGCTTGTGTTTTTACTGTTGCCGGAGCGGTTTCCGCAACCGTTTTTGCCTCAGGTTCTTCCGATGTTTTGCTGTTCTCCGCCTCCCGAACAGCAATCTGCGGTTCACCAAGCGTTTTAAGCAATTCCCTAATTCCAACCGGTTTGGATTTGCCGCCGGCACGCTCCAAACTCTTGTACACCTGATCAAACCGCACAAACCATTCCTGACCGCCAAGCTGCGGACGCAACTGAATTAAAGCCGTAAAATCACGGTTCGCATCGGCAAGAAGCTTCTCCTTTCTCTGCAACTCTTTTTCATTCTTGGCAATTTCAACAACACAACGGAATTTGCTCCAATACGCTTCGTAATAAAATTCCGCAAAACGATCAACATTGACGGAAGTCCGTTTGATAATTCCGTTCCAACCCCACACCCGCGCCGAAGGAAACCACCCCGCAACCGCACGAATCAACTTCGACGAATCACTCCTGCCCCACGCTTCCAACGTCTTCGCCGCCTCAATCTGAATATCAATACGGTTCTCCGATTCTTCAAGCAAATCGGCAACATATTTCATTGCGGAATTAAAAATCTTTTCACGCCGTTCTTTGTCTTTTTCGTTTGGGGCAACACACCGCAAGGATTCCGCCAAACGCACTTTAATTGTATCTTCGGCGCGTTCGGGAGCCCAATCCGGTTCGTCGGCAAGACGTTTCAGAATATCAACGTAAGTACTTCCCGCCGACTTATAATATCCGGCTGCCTTGTCGGAAACGGCTTTATCCGTTGACATCCCGCTGCCAAGACGGTAAAACGTGTCCGCAACCCAATAAAGAGATTGGAACGTATTAGTTTCGCCGCGATCTTTGATACGTTTGAGGAACATCTCAAACCCCAATGCAACTTTATTCGCCTGTTCGGTTTCGCCGGATTCGTTCAACTCTTTAAGCCGGTTTTCAAGCTGCCGACCAAGAGAAATATAAATCTGTGTGAGTTTTTGTTCTTCTGTTCCGGTTCCGTTTTCGGCAGCCTGCTCTTTGATGGTTGTTTCGAGTTGTTTCATGGTTTCTTCGGCTTTGTCGAGTTGTTCCGCTCCCACGTAAGCACGGAGAAGAAGCATTGTTGCACTGAGCTGCAAATTTTTGAGCAACGTAGAATCAACGGTTGCGGGAGGATTGGCAATCAACGCCAAAGGTCCCGCTTGCGGATTGGTCAACCAATAGATTGTTTTTTCCGATTCGTTTGTATTGAGGCAAATTTGAGCCAATGCCAATGCGGATTGAACCGACGCAATATCGGTTTTGATTTTATCTTCCCGAATCAATTGAACCTTTCCGTTCAAACCAAGTTCCAACTGCTTTCGGGCATCGGACAATAAAGCGTCAAGGTCTTGTTTTTGCGGTTTTTCGCCGGAATCTTCGGGTAATTTGGAAAGTGTTGCGTAACGGTTCCACAAGGACTGTCCGATTTTGAGTTCCGCAGAAACACGTTGCGGAGTTCCTTCAATCGTTTCGGCGAGAAGTTTTTTGGCTTCTTCGATATTCCCGTTGTCAATTGCCGTTTCAATCCGAAGCAGTTGAACTTCGCCGGCAACTTCCTGCCCTTCCCAACGCAACATAATAAACGCACAAAGTTTATCCAAACGTTCCGCAATTGCGGACGGGTCATGTCCTGCGAGTTTATCTTCGACAAAGATTTGCCGGTAAAGCCGAACCGCCATAATTGCTGTTTTGTCGGCGTCCGGCGCACCGGAATAATGTTGCGTGAGGTAATCGGCGAGAATTGCCGCTTCCGGTATTTTGCCCAACGACCAATAAATCCGAACAAGATTGAGACGCAACGTGTTAATTTCGGTCATGGGAGTTCCTTCTTCCCGCATGGTGATGGCGAGGTTGAAGGATGCAAGGCAACGGTTTGCGAGTTCGTCGAGATTCTTTTTCAATTGATCTTTATTGGTTCCCTGTGCTTCCTGATATTCGGAGTAGGCTGCCGTAAATTCCCGCCAATCGTCGTCCGCATATTCTTTGGCTTGTTCAAAATTTTCCGGTTTTCCCTTATCGATTTTAACGGCTCCGATTTTTTGCAAGAGTTCCCGTGCTTCTTTGGCAAGTGCGGGATAAGTTTGCCGGACTTGTCTTAAAAAAACTCCCGCATCCCGAATTGCCTTATCATATTCCGGTTTATTCGATTTAACCGTTTCGGCATAAGCGATAAAATTTTTAGCCGCCAGTATAAAAACCTGCTGACCCTCTCTTGAGATTTTCAGCGAGGCGGGAACACTTTCGTTCCATCCGCGAACACGGTTGATTGAATCGAGATAATTTTCCGGCTTTTTTTCAATCAGATTCATTTCGAGAGCCATTGTGAGGGATTCATTCCGTATTTTCAGAAATTCATCGCCTTGCAAGGTATTCAATTCGCCGAGCAATCCCCGTGTTGTTTTGAAATCGCTTAAATCTTTATAGATTTTGGCGGCGTAGAGTTTTGCCTCGAACCCCGCCGTGTATTCAACATATTTCGATGCCAATGCGGAAAATGCTTTCGCCGCTTCGGTCAATCCGTCTTTAAATTCTTTGCTGTTGTTGGGATAAGTTTTGGCAATATCTGATTTTGTCAAATTGATGAGAATTTTTCCGGCAAGAAACCGCCCGTAAGCGGCAAACAGAATATCCTCTTTAACTGCGGCGGGGTTGGCTTTTTGCATTGCCTGAAGTTTTTTTGCCTGTTCTGTTGCCAATTTGTCTGCCGTTTCAAAAAACGGCAACGCCTTTTGGAAACTTTCACGGGCTTTGAGGCGGTATTGTTCACGTTCGGAATCTTTGGTAGTTTCGTGGGCGGCGTACAACATTGCCGTGCGTCCTTCTTCCACCAAAAGACGTCCGAGTGTGGATTGGGCGTCAAACATCAAATCATTTTGCGGATTTTCTTTGATGAATTTTTCCAATGATTCGCGGCATTTTTTGATATGTTCTTCACGCGGCAGAAAGGTATTTCCTGATTCTACGGTGTCGAGGTGAACGAGAGCGATTTGGTAATCGATTTGTTTTTTCAGGGATGCCGGGCAAAGCGGACTGGTTTTCATCCAATCAAGATATTCCAGGGCGGTATCAAAATATTTCTTGTCGGGTTCTTTGAATCCTTGAAGCATTTTTGCCCATTTTTCATCTTCCTGAGCTAAAAGCAAATTTCCCGTCAACACGAAAAATAATAAAACAAAACCCAAAACCGGAAACCGCATTATAATTGTTCTCATATTGTGTTGATACATTTTTGCAACCTGCAACCTTTTAAGAATGAATTAAAGTAAGCGTTTTAAGAATTGGTTTTGATTATAATAATCTTTGCGTATGAATACAATCTCAAGACCGGAAATTTTTTATTTGAAGAAAATATGTTCCAACGTAAATTATCAAAAACCTTATTGAGGTTTCCTATTTTTGAGTAATTGTATTTTTTCAATTGTTTACCCGAAAATAGAGTTGAAAACCCTATTTTCAGGACAAATCTATGAATAGAGACCAAATTTCTTTTTTCGTAATATTTCAGCGGTTTGCATGTTTTTCCGTTTAACTTCGCTTGTAAGGCAATCTTCTACCCACAAAACGCCTTTTTACGGGAAAAAACAGGAAATCTTTGGCAATTTGGGACAAATAGACGAGTGTCTTTGACTTCGGGGCAACTGTCCTTGACTTCGGGGCAACTCTCTTTGACTTCGAGGCAATTCTCTTTGACTTCGGGACAACTGTCCTTAACTTCGGGGCAACTGTCTTTGACTTCGGGACAACAGCCTTTTGCTCTCGGACAATTGTCTTTGACTTCGGGACAACAGCCTTTTACTCGCAGACCTCTGTCTTTAACTTCGGGACAACAGCCTTTTGCTCGCAGACCTCTGTCTTTGACTTCGGGACAACAGCCTTTTGCTCGCAGACCTCTGTCTTTTTGTTAAAAATGGGTGGTTTTAGAAAATTGGGGGGCGGTAATGAGCAATTGGGGGGCG
>JAITQV010000093.1 GCA_031288765.1 Planctomycetaceae bacterium | reverse complement strand
CTGGCGATTCAGGTTAAGTCGCTAGCGATTTAGATTCAATCGCCGGAGATTCACATCCAACCGCTAGCGATTCAAGTTAAATCGCCGGAGAGTTGAGTCGAATCGCCGGCGATTCGGATTCAGTCGCTAGCAATTCAGGTTCAGTCGCCGGAGATTCAATCTCAATCTACAAAGTTTTAAATTCAATTACCAGAGATTGATATTCTCAATACTATCTTGCAAGGTGTGAGGTTGTATTTTATCTTTCTTTTTCCTTATTTCAATACCCCCCACAATAATATTTCAACCCCTTTCAAATAAAATATTCACAGGAACAGATGTTATTGAGTAATTTAATTATTCGTTTTTACTCAGTGAACCTTTTCCCTTACCTGCTCAAACATTGAAAACATGGCAAAAACGTCGTATTTTGTAATTATTAAGCCGATTGTTTTTTTGTGGGTTTCACGGTTAAAGAATCATTGTATCTATTCAGTTATTTATCCGAAACTAGGGCTGAATAGATACCATATTGGTAAGTTAGCGAAAAGGTCTAATGAAAGTAGAACAAAATTATCATGATATTTTACTATTATCTTGATATAAAACAAATTACAATAATACTACAAATAATACAGCAGCATTAGCTTTCAGCCCTAGTTTCGGATAAATAACTGAATAGATACCATGATTCTTTAACCGTGAAACCCACAAAAAAACAATCGGCTTAATAATTACAAAATACGACGTTTTTGCCATGTTTTCAATGTGTGAGCAGGTAAGGGAAAAGGTCTAATAGAACGCTTGCGAACTATACACTATTTACTATAAACTATCAACTAACTATATATTGCCCTTTTAAGACTTGAGTTTATTTCAATCCTGAACAGTATATAAATATAGTATCTGATTACTACAGCCTTTTTTGATCAAAAAAATATCCAAATTATCAGAAAAACCCTCGTCAAATTGTTCTTCTTCCCGATTATCTGTTTTCATCGCGTCATTACCGTTTTTAAAAATACTTCCCAAACATTTACCGGTTACAACATTCCACACAAAAGTATAATCAATATCTGTTGTCATAAGCCGTGTTCCGTCTTTTGAAAAGGAAACACCATTTGAAGCGTTCAAGGCGTTTATCGGATTCGGGTGTCCCTCAAACGCACGAACCCAACAATGTTTATCCAAATCCCAAAGCCGAACCGTTCCGTCATAAAGCCCAACCGAAAGAAATATTCCGTCCGGCGAAATATCAACCTCATTGATTCCTTTGCCCGCCTCGTAATCCAAAAATAATTCCCAATTACCAGTCTCCACATTTCCAATATGATAACCCCGCGGCTCCGCCAAAATAATACGCTTGCCGTCCAATGCAAATCTCTGACAACCACGATCACACACATAAGGCAATTTGAATTGTTGCACAATATGATCGTCCTCCGATCTGTAAACATCAATAGTTGTCGAACTTGCCGAAACCGGAATACCAAGAAAATGTTTTTTCGGTGTTCTTTCTCGTTTCAAGTAATATTTTTTATCAATAGAGTACGATCTCCGGCTATTTTCAAGCCATTCAGCGGTATCATGATTCTTCGATTTATTGTATAAAAATTCTCCGTCAATGTTCCAATATTCGGTATTGTGTACATCCTCTTTTGAAAAATCATTGAAATGAATTGCTTGTGAATCATCGTCAAAACACAGATCATCAGCAGCCTTAGCTTTGATTTTAGCACAATAAGTCTGCGATTGAACATCAACAACACGAACTTCAGTGTTGTCATGATAAGCAAGATACCGACAGTCTCGTGATAACGCCTGCCAAAAAATATGCCCGATATGTCCTTCGTGTGAGCGGATTTCTTTTCCCGTACCAATATTCCAAAGTCTTGCCAATCCGTCATCGCCGCCGCTTAGAAGCAAACGATTGTCCGGCGAAAAAGCAAGACAAAAGATTTTTTCACCGTGTTCCAAAAAATCACAAATTTTCGTTCCTGAATTTACATTCCAAAGAGTAAGTTGACCTTCTCTATCACCGGAAGCAATCCATTGACCATTCGGTGATATTGCCGCAGTTTGAATGTAGTAATCACTTTGGTATTGAAAGAGAGTTGATTCTTCGTCTATATGTAAAAGTACGATATTATTCTTTTCTTTATTCTTATCCCAACTCCAACAAAGCAACTTCGAATTGTCTGTTGAAAATTGTACCGGTCTGAATAACTTATTGTTTTGGTTTAATTTTTTATAAAATGTTCCGTCTTGTGCGTACCAGATTCCAAGAATATCGTTCTCTAACATTCCGGCAATAAGCGTTCCGTCTGTCGAAAAAACCGCTTTGTCCAAATTGACCGTATTACCTTCCGGTAAGCAAGCCGTCCAAGCCAATGTTATCCCTTCTTGTTGAACACGACAACAAACAGCCGGTTTTTTACTGAAACAGATAAAAATCATCCGTCCGTCAGGGGATATTTCCGTTGCGTCAATAAAATCATTTTCGAATAGATATTCATAATTAAGATTTTTTGTTTCCAGATTGAAATTTCTAAACCGCGTGTCATGATCAAAAGAACACAATGACACATTGTCAGACAATATTCTTGCAGTAAATGTGGGATAATTTCCGGTAATGAATTTACCGGCAAACTTTCCTGTTTCTGTGTCATAAACACGAACCGTCCGATCTGTACCTCCCGTCCAATAATATCGACCATCAGGCGAAAATCCCGCAACATACACACTTCCCAACGACGAAGGAAATGTACCAATCAATTGCATGGAAGATTGGTTGAAGTGATTTTGAGTTGGTTTGCTTATAGGGACTTTTACTTTTGCCGGATTCCAATTGTCGTTTGCCTTCATAATAGTTTTCAGGATAATTGGGGGATTTGATTTAACCGCGAGGATGGAATTTTTTATGAATTTCTTTGAGGCGGGTCATATCAACATGAGTATAAATTTGTGTTGTAACAATACTGGCATGACCAAGCATCTCCTGAA
>JAITQV010000092.1 GCA_031288765.1 Planctomycetaceae bacterium | reverse complement strand
TTTTTTTATTTTTGTACCTCCCAATTTCAGATTTAAATAGACAGTTATAAAAAAAGTATAAGAAAAAATAAAAAGTCAAAATAACAACATAACTCCTTGATATAAAAGAAATTATAATAATACTACAAATAATACAGCAGCATTAGGGCGTTGCCCTACGCTAAGATATTAAGGGCTTTCAGCCCTAGACAATCGAAACAACCAACATCGTATAAAATTCATTGTCGGCTAACGCCGACGTAACTTTTGTGGGATTTGTGGTTGGGGGTTAGTGGTTTGGGACAGCAAAATCATACTTCCCAAACCACAATCCACAAACCACACACCCCAAAATATGTGGTTTGTGGTTGAAATTGCGTTTTCCAAATCCCGCACCACAAACCACAACCCCCATACCACAAACCGCGCGTCCCATTTTGCGATGTAACCGGTTCACCGAACAATATCAACACTTTTCATTGCTTCGAGTGTATTGGCGAAGAGTTCGTCGAGAGTCCATTCGAGCAATTCCGCCCCGCGCCGGATAACTTCCCGCGAACAACCCGCAGCAAACGCCGGTGTTTTGAACTTCTTGGCAATTGACCGCACCTCCATGTCATGAACACTTTTAGAAGGCCGCATCAAAGCAACCGCCCCTATCAAACCGGTTAACTCGTCCGTCGCATAAAGAATCCTTTCCATACGGTGTTCCGGCTTAATATCAACCGTCAACATCCAACCATGCGACGCCGCCGACCGAATAATCGCCGGATCAACCCCGTGTTCCGCCATAATAATTTGCTGACGAATACAGTGTTCCTCCGGGAACCGCTCAAAATCAAGATCGTGCAACAAACCAACAATACCCCAAAATTCCGCCGCTTCGGAAAAACCCTCCCGCAACGCAAAATACCGCATGACTCCTTCCATTACCTGCGCGTGATAAATATGGAAAGGACTTTGATTGTATTGATTGAGTAAACTCCAAGCATCTTCACGTTTCATTTTCGTAAAATTTGTTTCGGTGTAAGTGTTTCATTATCGATACGGCTGCCGGTTAAGAAATTTCGTTTTAACACGGTTTCCGTTTTTAACTTGGTTTGACCTCGACTGTTGTCGGGGAAACAATGCCGACAACAACAATGGGTGTTCCGGCTTTGAGTTCGCTGCCGGCGGTTACGGCTTCATATTCCATTGTCCGTTCCTGCTGGTTGACAAGAACTTTGCCGATACCGCTTTTCGCTTCGGGAATTTTGATATAGACATTGCCGAAAGAACCCACCAATGTCTTTTCCGAAATAGAACCGTCCGACTTCAAATTGGCAACCGACAAATAAAGATAATAAACCGCATAAATGGTAATTAAACCGGACGTAATCGCCAATAGAACGGAAATGAATTTTGATGTTCCGCCGGTTAGTCCGGCTAATCCGCCTAAACCGAAAAACGTAATTCCCGCAACAATAGTCCGAATCGAAAGAACCTTGAAAACATCAACCGAATGCGAATGTCCGCCGTCAGCAACATCGCCGCCAACATCCCCGCCGCCGCCCAAATCTCCGCCGTCCCCAAAATCTCCGCCGTCAAAACTGCCGAGACCAAAAATCATCATAATCAGTTGCAAGATCATTATTGTGCCGCCGAAAACCGCACAAAGAAAATAAACTCCCATCAAAGGACTGGTAATAAAATCAAAAAACGTCATGGCAATTAACAGGAAAAAATGTAATTACGTTAAAAATATCCCGAAGCAAACCGGAAACTGCCCCAAATGAAACATAATTATACTCGAAAACTCCCGCAAATGTAAAGAGGAACAATCCCGTTTTGTGCGAATAACCTTTATGTTTTACGGAAATTATTAAAATAGCATCGTTTTTCAATGTTCTTTGATATTGTTTATTTTAATGTTGTTCCGTTCTTTTATTTTTCGTTCACTTTGGCATGACCGCCGGATCAATGCGGCGGTTCTTTTGGGTGTATTTTTTGCAACAGCCGTATTGACCTAAGCCTTATTGGTCGGCAATTCCATGCGGGGCAGTCTCAAAGACCTGACGTTGAAACGTCAGGAACATATTGATACTGTTTTACTTGCTCCGCCGTTTATAAATCCGCCTTGTGGAAATCGGCATGAATTGTTACCGTTTTTTCGTCCCCAAATAAGAGTTACAATTCCGAAAGTCAACGGCAGTATTTGAATATCCGTAACTCCGAGAAGTTGCAGACGCCGTGCGAGTTCTTCCGGTTTATCAAACGTCAAAACACTTTCGGGAAGATAACGGTAAGCGTTGTCTTGATTTCGTGCCAAAAATTGTCCGATACGCGGTAAAACGGAACGAAAATAAAATCGATAGGCTGTCGAAAGAATGGGCAATTCCGGCATTGAAAATTCCAGAACGGCGATAATTCCGTCCGGTTTGCAAACACGGAACATTTCATTCAATCCTTGTCCGGTATTTCCGACATTGCGAAGCCCAAACGCTGCGGCAACAATCGCAAAACTGTCCGGTTCAAACGGCAAATTCAACGCATCGCCAACCATAAACCGAACCGGAATGCCGTTATTCCGGTAGGTTTCGATTTTTCTAAGACCGATACCGATCATTTCCTGTGAAAAATCAATACCGTAAAATTCACGGTTCTTTGTTTGTTTCAGGAATTCAAGTGTCAGATCGCCTGTTCCGCAACAGACATCAAGAACGGAACCTTCGGGAATTGTTTTGTTTAAGAGCCGTCTCACCGCAATTCGCCGCCAACGCCTGTCAATTCCCAGTGAAAAAAAATGATTCAGAAAATCATACCGCGGCGCAATACTATCGAACATTCGGCGGATTTTTTCCGGTGATTTATCGGTCAACGGTTCGGTTTGCATAACAAAATTCCCGGCAACAACGCCGTGAAACAGAATAGACGGAATATAAAGATAAAATCAAATAATAATTATTATTTCGCATTAAATTTAATGACATTAAACAATGATATTAAAACTTCATAATAATTAAAACATATTTTCCGAAAGATTTGGATATTTTGCAGCGGTTTATTTTTGTTATCGGCTCAAACGGTTATTTCCGATTTTTCTTTACAACTGTTTCCGTAAGCTCTTTAACGGCACAAAGATCAAGTTTGCCGGTTCCGAGAAGCGGAATCAAATCGACCTGAAAAAAGTCATTCGGCGACGGAATCCAAAGATTCGGCAAACCGTTTTTTTGCAACAATTTGCAAATTTCCTCCGGTGTTATGGAAAGATTCCGGTGTAAAATAATCAGGCGTTCTCCTTTTCGTTCTTCGGGAACCGCCGACACGGCAATACGTACTTCGCCCGTATCAGTTTCCGTTTCCGGTGTTGAAACGGTATTGATAATTTTTTCGATTGCCTCTTCGATGAGAATATGCGGAACCATTTCACCGCCGATTTTTGAAATCCGGCTCAACCTTCCGGTAATTCGAATGAATCCGTCGGTATCAATAGACGCAATATCGCCGGTTGTGTACCAGCCGTCTTTAAGAACAGTGTTGGTTTTGTCTTCATCCTTATAATATCCCGCCATAACACTCGGTCCCTTTATCTGTAACATTCCGGGTATTCCGTCTATAATCTGATCTCCTGTTTCCGCTTCAATAATTCTTGCCTGAAGATTGACAAGAGGTCTGCCGATTGTCCCTTCACGAAGCCAATCCCGATAATCCGGACGACGTCCTTTGGGAACATTTGTTGAAACAACCGGAGAAAGCTCCGTTGTTCCATAACCTTCGGCAGGACGATAACCAAACTTCGCATCCCAAGCATCAATCAAATCACCCGGCAGTTTTTCCGCACCGCAAATCACCGTGCTAACCGTTTCAAAATCCTCCTTAGGACAACGCCGCAAATATCCGCGAAGAAAAGTCGGTGTTGTCGGAATTGCGGTACAACGGTATTTTCGTGCCATTTCACCAACTTTTTTATGTTCCAGCGGATTGAAATGATAAACTCCTTTAACTTCACTCATCGCCGGAAGCCAAAATGTTGTTGTGTAACCGTAAGCATGGAACAAAGGTAAAGAACCAAGAATCGTGTCTGTTGAATTCAAATCCAAATGGTGAAAAAACGCTTTGACATTTTCCGCAATACAACGATGCGTAATCATCGCTCCTTTGGGAGTTCCGGTGGAACCGGATGTGTAAATGATCGTTAAAACGTCATCCGGTGAAACACGATGTAATCCAAAAACACGTTCTAATGCAGGAATTGGTGTAAAATATGCATCAATAAAACCGGTTATCTTATCGAATAACGTTACCGTTTTTCCGGCATCTTCCATAACAATCAACTCGGCATCAAGTTTCAAATCAGGAAAACGATCCAAAACACGGCGGCTTGTTATCACATGTTTAATGTCCGCATGATGAATACAATAATTGATCGTATCAAGACCAAATGTGTAATTCAAATTAACACTTGTCCGCCGATCCAACGCCAATCCGAGATTGGCTAAAACTCCATAAACAGTCGTCGGCATTAAAAGTCCGACATTTTTTTCGTCTGCCCCAAGATTCCGGTGAAGAAGCCGCCGGAAAATAAGCGCCGTAAGCAAAACACGTCCGCCTGTCATTTCCATTCCGGTTGAGTCGGCGAATTTTAGTTCATTTTTTCCGGTTCGGCAGGTACGAAGCATTTGCCGGATCGGAATAAGCGATTCTATAAAGGACGGTTGAGACATCGTAATCTCATCTCCACTTTCAGGAATATCAAATGTCAATAACAAAAATCGTTGCGGCGGAAACCCAATAAGTACGGTTCGGAAAATATTTTCACATAATTAAATTCTTTATTTCTTTTCAAAAATTTCCCGCACGGAAATTTTATTCTTCGCTGCAAGATGTTTAACGGATTCAAATTCAGGAGTAATTTTTTCGTTACCATCGGGCAGGATAACTCTTTTCGCATCAATTTTGCCCCATGATGTTTCAATTTGGCAGGGTTCACGATACAACACCGTTCGTTCCACAGGAAAACGGCGAATCCCTATTGTGGTTGTTTCCGTAAAAAGAATTGATTCAACGGTTTCAATTTGATCGCGGCGGCACAAAACGGAAAGTGTTACACCGGGGCGTTGTTTCTTCATTTGAACCGGTGTTGTCCAAACATCCAGCGGTGAAATATTCCAAAGCTGGTCAATACAATGTCCAATCAATTCACCGCTCGTATCATCAATATTCGTTTCGACAATCCACACAGATTCCGTAACCGGAAGATTTTTTGCGGTTTTTTCGGAAGCAACCGGTTTTTCGTGCTGTTGCGGTAATTTCTGTTGCTGTAACGCTTTTTGTTCAATAAGATACATATTTTCAAGTAAATCTTCATATTGATGTTCCGGTGCGGAATGAGGACGGACAGGATAAGCAGTAGGAACTTTTTCTGTTTCCAATTGACCAACTAAAATCCGAAGGATATTTGCCTGTTGTTCCAAATCGCGTCCGCCTGCCCCAATACCAACTGATTGGATTGTCATCGCCGGAAGCGAACCAAAATGTTTGACAAAATATTTCAGCAACACCGCACCGGTTGGTGTGGTCAATTCAAAAGGAACTTCCGACGCGGCAATAGGAATTTCCCGCAAAAGTTCCGCTGTTGCCGGAGCGGGAATGGAGCAGGTTCCGTGAGCAATTTTGATTGTTCCGCAACCGGTCGGAACCGGCGAGGCGTAAATCTCATCGACGTGAAGATAATCAAGCCCCGCTACGGCTCCAACAATATCCGCAATTGAATCCGCCGCTCCCACTTCATGAAAATGGATTTTTTCCGCTTCAACACCATGAACCTTCGCTTCGGCTTCGGCAATCATTCGGAAAATAGCGGATGCCTGTTCCTTATTAATATCAGACAACAAACTTCGTTCAATCATCGTTAAAATATCCGAAAGATGCCGATGAACATGTTCATGCGGTGCGTGAACTTTGGCAAGTGTTGCCCGAAACCCTTTGCGGTAAACTGCTTCCGTCTCGATCCGAATATTGTCAAGAACGGAACGAACCGTCTCGTTCAGAAAAACCAACGGAACACCCATGTCAATGAGTGCACCTAAGGTCATATCACCGCTAATACCAGAAAGACAATCAAAATAAGCTATACGCATTGATATTGATAATGGCTAAATAATTATTGTTCCGTGTTTAAGTTTAAAAAACGTAAAACAAATTTTCCGGTGTGGTATGAATGATCAACAAAATTCATGACGCTGCACAAGGTCTTGTTCGAATTCTTCCAGTGTTTTACATTCCAACGCCCGTTCAAAAAGCGAATCCAGCGCAACAACATCCGTATAAGAATGAACTGTACGCGAAACGGATTCGGGTATTTTTATAAAACGATTATTAAGCAATTTAAGAACCATTTCAATTTTACCTTCGAGTTTACCTTCAAGTTTTCCCTCAATTTTTCCATTAGTGTACAATTCTTCCATAGTTGACATAATCATATCTTCAGCTCCTTTTCTATCTAAAAATTTTGAAAATTCATGAATAATAACGTCTTTACCGATTTTTGCGGCGGCGAGGGCGTAATGGGCGATTGACATCAGCCAGCCCATTGTTCGCGGGTCGGTTTTAACTTCGTTGAAGTATCCGATAATTCGTTCCAAACTTTCCGGTAACTTCCCTTCCGAATACGATTGTAATGTATCAAAAAGAGCGACCAAAGCCGGATGACCTTGTAAATTTTCGCGCTGAATTTTTGACAAATCAATCACGATAATCTGAAACCACAACACATTACCGTCCACACCCTGCGGCACTGCAATCAAATCTCTTATTTGTAACAATTCGTTCCATGGAATTTCACCGTGATAAAGAACCACAACAAGCGGATACGGAAACTTTCCGTTTTCGGCAACAGCGTTTTTCGGATCAGCCGCCCATTCTTCATAAAATTCCAGTATTTTTCGTAAACAGTGCAGCGAATATAATTTAATTTTCTTTGATTGATGTTCAAAAAACAGGAACACTTTAGAGTGAGTACCGTTTTTGAATTTCGTGGAGAAACGCAAATCGCCGATCACTTCTTGTAACTTAGCATCTATTGTGATTGGGGATTCGCACCGCAACGCACGAAGGTCAAGCAACCGGACAATACCCGTATTATCATAATATTCCAACATATTCGCCATCAATTCTTTGTCGAGAAGAAAACGCCGTGTCAGCAAATCATGCGGATGGGCAAGTTCAATTTGTACCGGTAATCTAAAAAATACGACCATAAAAAAACACCTGTATTTTTGATCCGCAATATTTCACGAAAAAGTTACTAATTTACAGCAGATTAAAGGGAATTAATCTGAACGGATTAAATTGAAACAGTGTATATTTCGAAAATTTAACCGGTTATATTCTTGCCGGTTTGGGTGGATTTTATTCCGAAAAAGCGGGCGGTTCAAATTTTGTACCGGTTACTTCATATTTATCTGTTTCCTCTTCACCGGAATCAACGGATTTGTTTCCTGTTGATGATTTTGGGCGGCGGTGTCCATTGGTTACATTTTTTGACAGGTCATTAAATTCATTCAGACCTTTTTTCAGTTCCATTAACCCCAGACCGATTTGCCGTGCAACTTCCGGCAAGTTCTTACCAAAGAATAAGACCCCTAATACTAAAACGACAATAATTTGGAATGGAGTTGGTGTTAGAAACAGATAACAATCCATCTCAAACCTCTGTTTTTCCTTCGGATTTTGCAGTTGCTTTTTCGTCGGCGGTTCGGACGGCTTCGTCCAGTTCGTCTTCAATACCGGCGACACCTTTCTTAAATTCCACCACACTTCGTCCCAGTGAGCGCATCACACTTGGAAGGCGGTTGCCGAAAAGCAAAATTGCCACCACGCCTAAAATGATATAGGCTAACGGACCACTAGCTCCCAAAAAACCAAAAATAATACTCGAAATCATTTGATTTTCTCCTTTTACCGAATTTCGGTTCTTGGATTTTGCGGCATCCAATGCCTTACGACCTCATCCTTAACAAACGCTTCTTTATTTTATCATTTCTTAAATCCTTGTCAAATGGTAAACTTCACTAATTTGTCAAACAACCCAGCCAAAACACAAATTTCAAAATAGTATCGTGCAACCTGGTGATGCTATACTTCTCACGGTTCCGCATGACCGGTTT
>JAITQV010000081.1 GCA_031288765.1 Planctomycetaceae bacterium | reverse complement strand
CGGAATATAAATGTTATTCAAAAGCAAATAAGCAAGCAATAAAACTTTAATATATTTCTCATCAAAACATTGAAGGTCATAATCCGATAATTTGCTAAACGCATTTTGAGAAACATAATTAATAAAATCATGAATATTGCCCTTCATTGCCATAGTACGAATTGATTCCGTCAATTCATATAGATTTAACATTATCTCCGGTGAATGGTCTTGCACAAGTACACGAAGATAAGACCAAAATGTCGTTTGAATAGAATAATTGGGAATCACCAATCGTAATTCGCCTAAATAAGATTCCTTAATTGTAAGCAATCCCATGTAAAATAATAACGATACAAAATGATTGTTGTCACTCAAATGATCGATTGAAAATTTTTCCAATACTCCCGAAACAATACCGCCCTCTTTAATTATTTGAATCAAAATATCGCGGTTGCTTTCATTTTTAATAAGACGCCTTAAACGTTGCGGATCAATACTCAAATTCGGATCAATAAGATTTGCCGGAAGTTTGTTGGTCTCCAATATCTGTTCAAAAAAATAAAGTATCATTGACGGATTGTAAACTTTGTTGACCGCTTCGCCGTTAAACAAATAACCGTTGTAATAATATTCCATGTCAACACTAATCCGTTCCGAATCAATTCCCACCGTATCCATCAACAAATTCACCTCTTCACGTGTAAAACCCAACATTTCGTTGTACCGTAACTTGAGAGAATAGTTCGTCACAATATTATAACCGCTCGTCAAATCTTCAAGCATGATTGGAGAAATACCCGTGATAAAAGTGCGATCAACAATGCCGTTATCCGTTGCAATTTTGAGCTTCTCATAAAAATCACGAACCAAACCGTTGGCTGTAATTACTTTCTTGTAAAAATCTTCACCCAATACCGTTCCCATCGCAATAAGATCATTGGCAAAATGATCATACTCGTCAATAATTACAAAAATCTTGATACCTGCTTCGTCTGCCGCACCAAAAGCAGTATTCAAAATTAATTGCGTGTTTTTTTCTTTATTAATTTGTTCAATAAACTGTTCGGCTTTGGGAAAGATATTTTTGTGACGATGTAAAAATTGCCGGACGGTGAAATAGATACTTTCAACAAAAGAGTTCCGAAAATTCTCCGCACTCGTCGTATCAATACCGGAAAAATTAAATGCCATTACCGCATAACTGTTTTTCCGCGGCGTTGGATTGCGACCAATATATAAATCGCCGAATAATTGTTCAAATTCATTCGCATAATTGGCATCGTAATAATACGAGAGAGTGGAAAGAAATAAACTCTTACCGAAACGGCGCGGACGAATCAATATCTGTGACAAATTACCCTCTTCTTCCAGCAACTCAATGAACCGAGTCTTGTCAATATAAACGTAATTGTCTATTCTGATTCTTTTGAAATCAGCATTGCCGTATGGTAATTGTTTGATTTTTTTTGCGTTCATAAAATAATAATTGGGTTTAAGTATCACACAAACAGATTTCCGTCAACGAAATAAACGTAAAAACAACACAGAGAGAGAAAATTCGTAATATGAAATTTTCTCTCTTCATTTTTATTTATATTTTACCGTACAATTTATTGTTTTATTTAATTGTACGGTTTGCTTTCAAATTACAGACGGAACTTTCAACCTTTCACTAAATCAACAAATTCGGTGATATGTTGTTTTTCGGTGAATCCGACAATCAACACGTCCACACAATCCAGATTTTTAACGAAATTCGTTGATTTTTTCCGTAATTCGTAATTATTGGACATTTTTCCTTCGCCGAGAACTTTCATAGCGATAATTCCTTTTCCGGCGTTGTGAGCGGACTGAATTGCCCGCACACTTTCCTCTACACGTTGTGCGGGATTATCTTTGGGACCGTCCATATTCATTCCTTCGCTATTGACTCGGACATGAATAACGTCACACCACGGAGTTTGAGCGGCGTGTTCAACAGCGGCGTTGGAATGTGTACTGACTCCGTGCGCACGAATCAATCCTTTTTCTTTGAGTCGCTCCAAACTCGCCATTGCTTCTTCGTTTTTTGCCGTCCAGTTTTTATCCGTCATACAGTGAATCTGGACAATATCAATATAATCCGTTTTAAATTCCCGTAAAAAGCGCGGAATAGTTTCTTCGGGACTAAGCCGTTCCTTTTCGGGAATACCGCCGGGCAACAGCCAAAGCTTTGTTCCGAGAACATAACTATCGCGCGGTTTGCCTTTCATTGCTTCGGCAACAACAAAATGTGTTCCGTAAAGATCGGCACAGTCAAAAAACCGAACTCCCTGATCATAGGCAAATTGGAGCAATTCGATTCCTTGCGTCCAACCCATTCGCGTCAAATCGGAAGTTCGTTGACTGCCGCGCATTCCTGTTCCAAAACCGATACGGGAACATCGAACATCTTTGGTCAGTTGTATCCAAACATTGGGATCGTTGTTTGGTTTTTTCTGTTCCGTAGTTCCCTGTTTTGATGTTTCCTGTTTTGGTGTTTCCTGAGCGGAAATCGTTCCTAATGTCAGAGTTCCGGCACCGAGTGCCGCAATTCCAAGAAAATCACGTCGTTTCATCATTTTGAATAATTGGTTTAAGGGTTAATAAATAAAACATTAAAAGGTTATTTTAACAATTTACGTACTGCGTGAAAATTGTTTGTTCGATTGCAAGATTGTTTTTTTGATTCTGTTTTGTAAAATATTATAAAATATTATAAATTTTCCGTGATTGTTGCCAACCCTATTTTACACTTATTTTACACTTACGCCTATGTCTATTGAAACACTTAACTCTCCGAAAACAATGTTCCGCAAGATTTGGGATACACACATTGTTGATCGGGAACAGGATGATCTTTTGTACATTGATTTGCATCTTTGCCACGAAGTTACGTCGCCTCAAGCGTTTGAAGGTCTTCGTCTTGCCGACCGGAAGGTGCGCCGTCCGAATAAAACATTTGCGGTTCAGGATCATTGTATTTCGACGCTTGATCGGGCATTGCCGGTTCTTGATCCGATTGCCAAAACGCAAATTGAGGCATTACAAAAAAACTGCCGTCAATTCGGTATTAAATTATATGATATTCTTGATCCTAATCAAGGAGTTGTTCACGTGGCGGGACCGGAACGCGGACTTGTCCAACCCGGACAAATAATTGTGTGCGGTGATTCGCATACATCGACGCATGGAGCTTTTGGAGCCATTGCTTTTGGGATTGGAACCAGTGAAGTGGAACACGTTTTTGCGACGCAGACATTGTGGCAGAAAATGCCCAAGACATTCCGTATTCACGGCGAAAATGCGTTACCGAAGGGATGTTCGGCAAAGGATTTGATTCTTTATATTATCGGGCGGCTTTCGGTGTCGGGCGGAACGGGTTATGCGGTTGAGTTTACCGGTCAACCGTTTGTCCAATTATCAATGGAAGGTCGCATGACGGTTTGTAATATGGCGATTGAGATGGGTTCGCGTTGCGGGATGATTGCTCCCGACCGGAAAACGTTTGATTATTTGCTTGGCAGGGAATACGCCCCTGACCGGAATTTTTGGGACACGGCGTTGAAGCAATGGGAACAGTTACCGTCTGATCCCGGTGCGGAGTTTGACAATCTTTGGTCGTTTGATGCTTCGCAGGTGGAACCGATGGTAACATGGGGAACGAATCCGGGTCAAGTTGTTCCGGTTACGGGCAAAATTCCGGAGCTTGATTCGTTCCGTAACGTTGTTGACCGTAAAATGGCGGAAGCCGCTTTGCAGTATATGGATTTGAAGCCGGGTATGCCGGTTACGGAGATTGCGGTTCAACGTATTTTTATTGGTTCTTGTACCAACGGGCGTATTGAAGATTTACGGGCGGCGGCGGAAGTTGTGAAGGGCAAACGAATTGCTTCGGGGGTGCGCGGAATGGTTGTTCCGGGCAGCGGGGCGGTAAAACGGCAAGCGGAGCTTGAAGGGTTGCATCATATTTTTATTACGGCGGGTTTTGAGTGGCGTGAGCCGGGTTGCAGTATGTGTTTGGGGATGAATCCTGATAAGTTGAAGCCTTACGAACATTGTGCATCGACGAGCAACCGTAATTTTGAAGGGCGGCAAGGCAAAAACGGACGAACACATCTTGTATCTCCTGCAATGGCTGCAGCGGCTGCAATTGCCGGGCATTTTGTGGATGTGCGGAAATAGTTGAAAGTTGATAGTGGAGAGAGGAGAGTGTCGCAAGCGGAATTTTTTTCTAAAAGTATGCCTACCTTGTGAATTGTAAATCGTAAAATGGGCAACGGAACGAACGGAATTTCTGTTCCCGGAGTCCCAAAGTAGAAAAATACACAGTGTATTTCCGGTTACCAAGCGGGAACTTCTAAAAGTTCAAATTTAGTTTATACTATTTTTCCAATGAAACTGCTTTGCCGGCAGATTTGCCGACAGAACAATTGGAGTAAAAAACTTTTGGAAGTTGTTTTCCGGCTCTTCATCAAAACATTTTTACAAAAACCGTTAATTCCATGTCAATAACTATGAACGGCGCAGAATTTCTTGTTAAGGAAACAGCAGGGCTTTCGGAGGCGAAAGGTCCTAAATCGTTGATGCCCACATCGCTTCGTTCCGCAGAAGGAAATCTGAATGTTTGTTGGGCAATTGCCGATTGGCGGAATTGGCGGCAGTCCGCCCGCGATATTAAACAGTATGTCCTTGCCAATCTTGACACGCTTCTCGAACAGTTCACGACAAAACTCGAAGCCAAAGGGGTTCACGTTCTTTGGGCAGCCGACGCCGCCGAAGCAAATCATCTGATTCTCGGTTTGGCAAAAAAATACAACGCCCAAACCGCCGTCAAAGGAAAATCAATGGTTAGCGAAGAAATCGGGTTGAACCATTTCCTCGAACAACACGGCATTAAAACACTCGAAACCGATTTGGGCGAATACATCGTCCAACTCGCCGGTCAACGCCCCACACATATTGTTACTCCGGCATTGCATTTATCCGCTTCGGAAATCGGACAACTCTTTGCGGATAAACTCGGCGAAAAATTTACGGCGGTGCATGAAGAATTGACGGCGATTGCCCGAAAACGGTTGCGGCAGGAATTTATTCATGCGGATATTGGTTTTTCCGGCGTCAACTTCGGTATTGCCGAAACCGGAACACTCGCTCTTGTTGAAAACGAAGGCAATATCGGTCTTTCCACCGCTTCGCCCAAAATTCATATTGCTTTAATGGGGATTGAGAAAATTATCCCTCGTCTTGACGATTTGCCTTTATTCCTAAACATGCTGCCCCGAATGGGAACCGGTCAAAAATTAACCTCTTACGTTCATCTTTTCAACGGTCCCGCGCCTGACCGTGAGATGTATTTGGTTCTTGTCGATAACGGGCGGACAAACGCCTTGAAAAACGGCGAATTTCGTGAAATTCTGCAATGTATTCGTTGCGGTCTTTGCATGAATAATTGTCCCGTTTACCGTCATGTTGGGGGTTGGGCGTATGGTTGGGTTTATCCGGGACCGTTGGGTTCCGTATTGGTTCCGCAGTTGCTGGGCATCAAAACCGCTTGGAAATTGCCGTTTGCATGTTCGTTGTGCGGGGCGTGCAGCTCCATTTGTCCGGTAAAAATCGATTTGGCACATCTTATTGTCCGTCTTCGCAAAAAGGCGGTTGAAGCCAAAACGCCCGCCGGCAATTGGGTGGAAACACTGACATGGCGCAATTACGCTTTCTGGATGCAAACCGGTTTCCGTTTCCGGTTTCTGATGCGTTGTCTCAAACTGGGAATTAGAACCGTTCCGTTTTTACCCTGGCATCCTGATAAACTTGGAGCGTGGACACGCGGAAGGGCGTTGCCCAAACCGCCCAAAGAAGGTTCCTTTCGGGCGTGGTGGGCGGCAAACCGTTAGAGTAGGGAGTGTTGGGTGTGTGTGTTGGGATTTGTGATTGAAATTACATTTCCCAAACCGCAAATCCCAAATCCCCAAAAGATACTTTGGAAATGCGGAGTTTAAGTACATCTGTTGACCGGTTTTCCAAATTGGGTATATTAAAACAATCCGTTGGAATACGCTTTCAGTCCGTAACCTCCGCCAATAATCCCTTATATTTTATTGTTCCCGCCATTTTCGATTATGTCCGAATCGCCGCTTTCCATTTTAGTTATTGACGATGACCGCAACCACGCCGATGTTGTCGTCGCAAGTCTCGAAAAACTCGGAGCGGATTGTGTTATTGCCCATTCGCAAAGCGATGCTCTGGAAAAAATACAATCCCGCTATTTCGATGTTATCATCACCGATTTAATGTTGGAACGTCAGGATAGCGGCATCGAAATTCTCAAAGCGGTTAAACAATTTTCCGAAGAGACGGAAATTATCGTTGTTACCGGACACAATTCCGTCAAAATTGCTGTTGAAGCGATGCGGCAAGGTGCGTTCAATTACCTGCAAAAACCCCTCGACCTCCAGCAACTTCGCACAATTACCGAGCGCGCCGGCGAAAGTTCCCGGCTTCGGCGTATAAACCGCGAACTTACGCAACGTCTTGACGAAAAATTCGGTTTTACCGGAGTTCTCGGCAACAGCCCCGAAATGCTCGCAGTTATTGAACGGCTCAAACGTGTTGCGACGACCGACGCCACCGTTTTGATTCAGGGAGAAACCGGAACCGGTAAAGAACTTTTCGCCCAATCCATCCACCAAAACAGCCCGCGAAAGAATAAACCCTTTGTTGCTCTCAATTGCGGCGCTCTCAGCGAACATATTTTGGAAAGCGAATTATTCGGACACGTCAAAGGCGCTTTTACCGACGCTTCGTCCGACAGGCTTGGCAAATTCGAATACGCTAACGGCGGTACCATTTTTCTTGACGAAGTCGGCGATATGCCGATGCCGACACAAATTAAGTTGTTGCGTGTTCTCGAAAACAGCGAAGTTACGCGGGTCGGCTCCAACACAACCATCAAAATCAATGTCCGAATCCTTTCCGCCACCAACCGGAATCTTGAAGAAGCCGTTGCCTCCGGTTCTTTCCGGCAAGATTTGTATCACCGCTTGAAAGTGGTTACGATTCGGATTCCGCCGTTGCGGGAACGTTCTGTGGATATTCCGGTTTTGCTGGATCATTTCCTGAAACAGTTCGCCAAACGTTATGGGAAAACAATCAAAGGCATCACTCCGGCGGCAAGGAAAATTTTATTCAACTTCGATTGGCCCGGCAACGTTCGGCAACTCCGTAATGTCGCAGAAAGTATGATTGTTGTTGATTATGACGGTTTGATTGATCGGGACGATTTGCCGGAAGAGATTGGCGGGATTTTGATGTTGCCCAATTCCGCCGAAGTTGCGGTTTCGGATAAAACGTGGAATGTTGACGGTTTGCGGGGGCTTCGGGAGTTGGTTGGGAAGCCGCTCACCGAAATCGAACGCATTTTTATTATGGAAACGCTTCAGTCTGTTGCCGGCAATCGTGAAGAAGCCGCTCAAATTCTCGGAATCGGCGAGCGAACTCTTTACCGGAAGATTAAAGAATACGGAATCTAACGTATTAATTAGACCTTTTCGCTAACTTACAAATAGGGTATCTATTTAGTCCGCTATCCCGAAACTAGGGCTGAAAGCCCTTTATCAGTAGCGTAGGGCAACGCCCTACGAAAAAGGAACACAACAAAATTAAAGCCCCAACGGGTAGGGTGTTCAAAAGGACTATTTTTTTATGGTTCTCCAAACGTACAACACTGTAATTATAAGTACTTTTAATATCATCATTTACGAATATTTATAATTACAAC
>JAITQV010000741.1 GCA_031288765.1 Planctomycetaceae bacterium | reverse complement strand
ACCTTATTTATTATTGGTAGATTTTATCCTCTTGAAATTCCTGCCAAACAGTTTCAAACCAGAGATTGGTTTCGGGAATGGGGCGGCGCGGCTCCCAACGGTGTGAAATTTCACCGGTTTCAGGATCGTAACGGCTCAGTAATACCTTCTCACGAAACGATTTGTTTTCCGGTTGGAGGCTCCAGCGGTTCTTATCCAGTTTAGGGTGAACCGGTTTTCCGCCGACCGCCAACCCGCTGCCCCGACTGCCGACACCGGAATGAATTGCATACAAAATCGCATCCAAATAAACCGCATGGGCAAGACTAAACGGGTTTTTATCCTCCCGAAATTGCCGCCGGGCTTCCTCGACCGCAACCTCCAAATCGCCGGAACGCCTCACCATTCCCCCAAATTGCGACATGCGGCGCCGAACCGAATCAGGAACCGCTCTTCCCGACCGAAGCACAGATACATCAGGTATCCGTAGTTGCGAGGCAGCCGCATCAATATCAAACGTCCAACCCCGATAACATTTCGCAATCCGCTCCGCCGCACGGAACGCCCCAACCTGACCGGAATTTAGCGCCGAACCGCCCGGACGGGCAATACCATGAGAACCGTTGACCTCCCCGATAGGAAAAAAATGTTTAATATTCGTCGATTCCCACCAAATCGTTCCCGCCAAACCGCCGTTGTTGTGTTGAGCACAAACCGCGACCTCAAGCATCTCCTTGTGTAAATCAATTCCGTTGGCGGCATAAAGCCGTACCGCGTTGGGGTTCATTTTTTCAAGCCGCTCAATCGGCGAATCCAATATCGCGCCCGAATTTTCAAGATACCGGTACGCCTCCGCCCATAACCGATCAAAACGAAACGCCTGCGGATTTTCACGGTAATCAAGAAAAACGCGGCGTTGGTGTTCAATAGTCTCTATATAAACCAAAATATCAATCAGCGAACTGCCCTCAATCACCTTTCTCACGTCAAAAGGCCACTGATAACCCTTCAGAAAAATCTTCGAATGAAGCTCGCCGGACGAGTCGAAATACGTTTGCAAAAATTCGCGGGGATGTTGACCGTTTTGATCGGTACTGACAAACTTCGGTATGACCTGCATGTAAGAACCCGAAACATTCCAACGGAATTTTGTTGACGCAATACCGAATTGTGATTCCGGTAAATTCTGTGCCTCCGCCCCAATCGCTAATCCTAAACCAATTCCCCCTTTGTGGCATTGCGGATAAACACTTGCCTCGTACAACCCGCCGGGTCCGCCAACCGCAAAAACAATATTTTCAGAAAGAATAGGAATCCATTTGCCGTTTTCATCGAGAAATGTTGCCCCGTAAACACGGTCTTCGCCCTGTTCCGTCCGTTTCAGAATCTGAACACAGGAAAGGTGTTCGCAAACCGGAATTTGTAATGCCTTAACCTGTTTAATTAACGCAAGACACATATCGCGTGAAGTGTAGGGACCGACGGAAGCCGCGCGTTGGCGCGGGTCGTGATCGGTTTTGTAACCGGCGAATTGACCGAATTTATCGGTTGGAAACCGGACGCCGAGATTGACCAGATGGAAAAAAGCGCGGGTTGACAAGGCGGCTTCGACCAATGCAAGATCGCCGTGCATGGAACCGTTTTCGAAAAGGGATTGTGCCGTTTCGTATGGCGAATCGGTCTGATTACCGCAAAGCGAGAGTTTGTAATAGGTTTGTTTATCGCTTCCGGTATTGACGGAAGTGCTTTGGTCAAGACCTTCGGTAACGATTAAAATATCGTCAATCCCTTCGGCGTGAAGACGAACCGCCGCGCAAAGTCCTGCAGCGCCGCTGCCAATAATTAATGTATGAACTTTTTGCATTGCAAGGATATTCGTAAAAAAGTGTGCGATACTTTTCTATACTTATAATATTTTCGTGGATTTTTCGTTAAAAGTTTGTAATCATGAGGCAGGCAACTTTTCGATTATAAACTTTCCCAACGTTTATCGGTTGGTAATTAAATTGCGGAGATTGGGTTAGGTGAAATTGGGTAGTTATGGTATTCTCTCTGAGTTGTTTTTCACCGTTTTCCGAATCTTCAAGGAGGATTTTCCATGACAACCTTTATTAACGATACCGTTCTTTCCGTTTATTGTCAAGTTAAAGCGGTTAATGGTTTGCCGTGTTGTTCCGGCAGTTTCAGTTATAACCTTTTCAGTAAACCTTTTCGCTAACTTACCAATAGGGTATCTATTCAGTCCGCTATGCGAAAATAGGGCTGAAAGCCCTTCGCCGCCTACCTTTTGAATTGCGAATCAAAAAGAATCCGGCAATCACAAGGTAGGCATCGTTCGCCGAGCGATTGCGTTGTCGGCACGCCGACAACAAAGAATCACGCAAACCATAACAATCAAAAATTTGCAAATATTGGGATTTATGATTGCCGTGCGAAAACAGAAATTTGCCGGCTAACATCGGCGCAATCGTTCGGCAAACGATTCTACCTCTTGATTAATAACTTAAAAGATAAGCAACCGTTCGCCGGACGATTGCCTGCCTTTTGAGAACAAACTTTTATCAAAAATTCCGCCGGAATCGTGTTTTCATTTTTAACCTTCTTCCTGACGGTTGAATATTTCCGATTCGATGTTGCCGTCTTTAAGCCAGACAACACGGCGCGCCCGATTGCCGACATGAGATTCATGGGTTACAAGAATAATTGTCCGTCCTTCTTCATTGAGGCGGTCTAAAAGTTGAAGAATCTCTTCTGTTGTTATCGAATCAAGATTGCCGGTCGGTTCGTCGGCAAGAATAAAATAAGGATCATTCACTAAACTTCGGGCAATGGCAACTCTTTGTTGTTGTCCGCCGGAAAGCTGCATGGGACGATGGCTCAACCTGTTCCCCAAACCAACCATTTCGGCAAGTTCGACACAACGCCGCCGTGATTTCCAAGTTACCTGCCCCTGATAAAAAAGCGGTACCTCAATATTTTCTAAAACCGTCAACTGTTGAATCAGATTGTACGACTGGAAAACAAACCCAATACGCGATGCACGAATATTGGAAAGCTGGTAATCATTTAATGTTGTTACGTCGTCGTCGCCGAGCCAGATTTTTCCGTTGGAAGGACGGTCAAGACAACCCAGTAAATTGAGCATTGTGCTTTTTCCTGAACCGGATGCCCCCATAATAGCAACATAATCCCCCTCCGGTATCTCCATACTAACACCGCGTAACGCCCGAACCGTTTCCCCTTTGAGTACATATTCCTTCGTCACTTCCAATAATCGGGCTGCCAATTTCATTGTGAACTAATATGTTGATTAAGATGAAATTTTAAGGGGATTTTGACGGCTACCGTTTTAGATATGATATTCGTATCTGGCACTGCCGCCGAATTTGTCAATAATATCCTGCAATGTCATTGCGTCGAGGTATTCGGTGATAACTTTTTCAAGCCCGCGCCAAACTTCGGATGCCATTGCGGTGGTCGGATTTTCGTGCCGGTGTTGCTCCGAATCCCAGTCGGCAACAGGAGAGATATTGCCTTCGGTAATACGCAAAATATTGCCCACAGTGTATTTGTCAGGCGATTGAGCAAGCCGGTAACCGCCTTGCGCCCCGCGATTCGTCAACAAAACATCCGTCCGGTTCAAAAGAGCAACAATTTGTTCCAAGTATTTTTTGGAAATATTCTGGCGTTTGGCAATATCTTTTAATGCAATAAACCCGTCGTTTCGATGTTCGGCTAAATCAAGCATCATTCGCAACGCATATCGCCCTTTGGTGGAGATTTTCATAATAACTGCAAAAAAATAGGAAAATTGAAAAAGGATACCTTAGATTTTAATGCCGGTAAGTCTCCAAAGTATAACAGCCTTATTAAAATCTATCAAGATCTATTTCATGTTTTCCTATCGAATTACAGGATAATTGCCGAACAAAACCGGCAGCGAAACAGTTGCAATAAACATAATATTTCAACCGAACTTCCGTAGAAATATTGGGCTGTTTTTTTGATAATAAGCCGTGAGAAAAAACAGAAGGCATTACTATTACCAAGTTCGTAGTTTGATGCCTTTCGGCGGCGTGAGGATTGTAACCGATTCGCCGGATTGACGAATCAGGAAAAGACCTTGTTTCAAAACATAATCACATACATTTTGACTAATGACTCCGCCGGCAGCAGCGGCTAATAGTTTACACGGTCTTCCCGTCGCATCCTGATAAAGACGATATTTCTCCAAACGTTTGATATGGTCTTTAACATCAGGAATCGTCAGGTGTGTTTTGACTTCAACCAACAATGCCGTATCGCAGTTCTCCAACATAAAATCAATTTCGCCGCAAATACCAAGCTCTTTGTTAATAAATTCAACATGAGGCATATAACGGTTAAATGAATAATCCAAATCGTTAAATTTCTGCACAATATTGCCCTCAACCATCGCCTCAATAATTTGCCCGATACGATCTCCGAGTTCGGCAATTTTCTTATTAGTTTCTTTTATTTGCTTGTCTGTTTCTTTTATTTGCAGAGCAGTCTCTTGAATTTTCCGATCGGTTTCTTGAAATTTCCGATCGGTTTCTTGAAATTTCCGATCTGTTTCTTGAAACCTCCGATCTGTTTCTTGAAACCTCCGATCGGTTTCTTGAGATCTCCGATCAGTTTCTTTAAACATTTCCTTTATTTCTTGAAATTCTCTACTGGTTTGTTTGAATAATTCTTTGATATCATCAAAAGAAACGGAATTATTATTTGTTGTTTGTGTTGTTGACATTTTTTCTCCTGTCATTTTTTATTTTCAATTTTAATTGTAAACTGCTAGCAATAAGCAATTGGCGGCTTGCTAACTTTCATCCCGGCACAAAATAAATTTAGTTGCAATGTTGTAAATATATCATTTTTGCTTGTCCGTGTCCAGACATCCGTCAAACAACTACAATAATAATATTTCACCGGAACATTATAGGGCGGCATATTGGCGGAAAAAAAAACATTACGGAAAATTGCTCTTGATTTGTTTTTTGAAAATTGACATAATTCCGTCAAATTGAATGATTATGGGGAAATTTTCACCGATAATAACGGCAATTCTTTGGCGAAATATCGACCTTTAAATTATAAACTTTTAAAAGATTCCATTGAAATATTACAAAAATCCTGCTAATCCCGCAATTCCGTATAAAAAATTGTAATTCTACTACTTGATTGTTATAATTTTTTGACAGTTTACATTAATGACGCCATATTTTCAAAATATTTTTTCCGGTGAAACCCGCCAAAATAGGATTTTTCTTTTTATTACGGCGATATTTTTTCATGTTTTGTTTTGGACGATTGCGCCGACGTTCTTT
>JAITQV010000706.1 GCA_031288765.1 Planctomycetaceae bacterium | reverse complement strand
AACCGGTGAAATTTCACACCGTTGGGAGCCGCGCCGCCCCATTCCCGAAACCAATCTCTGGTTTGAAACTGTTTGGCAGGAATTTCAAGAGGATAAAATCTACCAATAATAAATAAGGTAAACTTTTTTTACGGTACTTTCCAAAAACTTGTGGTAAAATATTTTAGTCAAATGCCTTTATTTTAAGCATTTCTCAAAATTATCGCCGATTTAAATGCACCTTTGCTCAAAAAGTAGAAGCCGCAAAAATAGAGATTGTTTTAAAATACCTCAAATTTAAACATATTGACCTTCTTAATTTTTTGGAAAGTACAGTTAACAAAGGACTGAATAGATACGATTTTTTAATTGTTCTTTTTTAAGTTTTCAAGATATGATAAATAAAAATCTATCATGTATTGAGGTAAATAAAACTCCTCTCCACCTGACCATGTGGGTAAACCTAAACGTGCACATAAATCTAAGTATATTCTTGATGAAAATCGATCATCTCCATCATCTTTAAACATATCCGAACGATAGTATGAATCAAGTGTACATAAAAGTAATATTGATTCTTCATCGGTCAATAAATCTGTTGTAAATGGTTCAATTGGGTACATATCCCCATTTGAATCTACAAAATCGCCAAAATAGTCATCATCAAGCAATGCAGAAGGCGGAAGCGGCAACTGTTTTAACAAAAGATTGTGTTTGGCAAACCATGTATTCCAATTTTTGTCATGCTCTGCGGATGCAGCTTTGGCATCAAAGGAATCATGTATTTCATCTATTTTTTGCATTAAATAAGAATCTATTAATAAAAATGTGTTATAATCCGTAAACAATTAATGATCTCTTACAGTAGGCGACCATAGGTGAAAGCCTTTCGCCGAAGGGCTTTCACCCAACGATTGCCTACCTTTTGAGTTCCTAATCAAAAACAAAATTGATCGGCTATCGCCGATGTGACTCGGACAAGCGCAGGTGATCATCTGTTTCCTCACTTTCTTCTGATCCTTCGTCTATCAATCGGAATATAAAATGCCCCCAAACCATATATCTAAATCCTACTAGTTTCAAAAATGCAATAAACAAAAATAAAAAAAGAATTGATGTAAAAGGAATAAAAATTATAAGAAGTAAATCACAAATCGTATTGAAAAGCCCTAACCAAGAATAGAACACAGAATAAATAAATCTACTTATTGAATAAATCCAAAATCCAAAACACAAAGGCGCAAATACCAAAATGTAAAGAAGAAGTGATAATCCTTCTACCCTACTACCTTTTGTTCGTTTAATTTTTATTGGCATTGTATTACGGATATTTACGGGTTAAAGAATATGTGTATTAGTATTACTTTACGGTTTTATTTTTGTACTTCGTTGAGCAGCCAAACAAGAAGTCCCTTTTGAGCATGAAGGCGATTTTCCGCCTGATGAACAATTCGGCTCTGCGGCGAATCAATCACCTCGTCCGTAACCTCCAACCCCCGCCGCGCCGGAAGACAATGCAAAAATATCGCATCTCTGCGTGCTTTTCTCATTAACGCCGCATTCACCTGATAAGAAGCAAAAATCCTTTTCCGCTCCTCTTCTTCCGCCTCCTGACCCATACTAACCCAAACATCCGTGTACACAGCATGCGCACCTTTTACCGCTTGATCAGGATTTTCCGTCAACTCAAGCTCAAACCCTTCGGTTGTTTTCCTGCCGATAAGTTTTTCAATCGTTTTCGGATTAAACTGAAACTTCAAAGGCGCAGCAACCGAAAATTTCATGCCGAGTTTTGCCGAAATCCGAAGTAAACTTACCGCAACATTATTAGCATCGCCAATCCATGCAAGTTTGAGCCCCTGTAATTTTCCGAATATCTCCCGTATCGTCAAAACATCCGCTAACGCCTGACACGGATGAGCCTGATCGGTTAAGCCGTTAATCACCGGACAACTGCTGTACTTCGCCAGTTCAACAACACTGCAATGCGACATCGCCCGAAACATAATCACATCCACCATCGAACTAAGCACTTCGGAAATATCTTTGACCGATTCCCGCTTCCCAAACCCAATTTCCGAACCGAGAAACATGGAATTGCCGCCGAGTTGGAACATTCCGGTCTCAAAACTGATTCGGGTGCGGAGCGACTGCTTTTCAAATATCATCGCCAACATCTTACCCGATAAATAAGGAGTACGTTCCCCCTGTTTCCATTCCCGCTTAATGATTGCGGAAAGTTCGAGAATCCGATGAAGCTCCGTAACATTAACATCGTTCAAAGTAATAAAATGACGCATCGTATTGAACCTATCGTATAAACTTAAATATCCAACATTTATCCGACATTGCCATCTTAACATTCCGGTATAAAATACGGCATAAGATTAACAGCGTAAGATTAAATATGTGAAAAACAAACCGACATTGTAACTTGTTCGTTTGAAATTGTCGAGACGTCCAACCGCTTCAAAATGAATTGTACTATTTTTTTCCGTTTGGCGGTCATACACCGGCATTGTTGTTGTACGGCAAGACGGTTAAACCGCCCAATTTGTATAACCGGAAAATTCACGATAATTCAAATAGACTATAATAATTATCGCGAAACAGTAATTTATAATGTTTTCGGGAAAAAATCTTTTATTCAAGGAAGTGAATGTCCGAAAGTGATAAAAAGAGAAAGCCCTATTTTAAATTTAAGAGAAATTCAACTTTACAAAATGATGTGATTATTCGTAAACTGTTTTTTATGCTTGTAATTTTTATGTTTGCTGAAAAACAATACATTTGCCAAAATCGTCATTGTCCGTAGATATAAAATTGTGATTTTCAAACGGTTGGTAAATTGGGGTAAATTACGGAAGAATTGCTTGCATTATTGTAAAAAGATATTAGAATAAGGTAGTTATTTTTGCTAAAATTTTTGACAGCGACCTAATTCTAAGGATGATGTCCGATGAAAAGGAATGCGGCATATTTAGGTGTTTTGGCGTTTAGCCTGTTGATGTTGAGTTTTTTGGTTTCGCTGGTTTGGAATCAGGTGTCGGCTCAACCGGTAAATTTGCCCGGCGCTCTTCCGCAAGTTGTTGTTCGTCCTCCGGCTGAACCGCCGAAATGGCTTGTTGATTTTTCCTCGTATGAAGACCCGATGAATCCGGCAAAAAAAATTCGTGTTATTACGGTGGTTGATCCCGAATCCAAACGTATTGTTGTGTATCATGAGGATTTAGCGACCGGACAAGTGAAATTATTGAGTTCCCGAAATATCCAAAACGATCTCCTGCTTGACCAATTCAATGCTGTTTCTCCAACACCGAGCGAAATTGAAAAAGATCTTCGCCGGTTCAAAAACCAGAACTAATTTAAGAAAAAGCGAAAACTATGAGTTCGGAGTATTATTCCCTTGAAAAGGCGGCGGAAGTGTTGGCGCTTCCAACAGCCGAAGTAAATCGTCTTCGTGAAAAAAACCAGCTTCGGGCGTTTCGGGACGGTTCGAGTTGGAAGTTCCGCAAAGTTGATGTTGACAATTATTTAGCGGAATCAATTAAAAACCGCAGCAAGAGTGGAAAACCGGCTGGTGATAGCGATTTTGACTTACTGAACACGGGCGGCGATGAGGAATCGCCGACATTGTTGGCGGATTTACCGTCTTTTGATTCTCTGATGGAAGACGGGCTTTCGATTGGCGATGAAATGGTTGATGCTGTTCCGTCTTCTCAATCCGCTCCGAAAGTGACTCTGGGAAAAAATGTTCCCGACCAAAAAAGCGAATCTTCCGTAGCGGATGATGATTTGATATTATCTTCCGACGACTTAATTTTGTCGGAGGATTCGAGTGTTTTACCGGATTCCGGGCGTTTATCTCTTTCCAAACAATCGACATCTGATATTGATCTTGCTGCGGACGATGAATTGGTGTTGGACGGCAGCGGTTCTTCGGGGCAATTAAATCTTGCCGGCGACAGCGGTCTTTCGCTTTTGGATGTTACGGACAATATTGATTTGCAGCCGGTTGAAAAAGGCGGAAGCGACGCTCAACTCGAACTTGATGATGACGATGATATTCTTTCTTTAATGGAAGAAGATTTGGTGGTTGAAAACACGTCAACGATTGCGATTCCTGTTGAGGACGATTTCCAATTGACGGCGGATACGGGCATGGCTGCCGATGATTCGGAGAGTGCGTCTCAGGTGATTGCTTTGGACGAAGACAATATGTTTGCAACTCCGGGCGGGTCTTCAGGATTTGGGTCGGACATTCCGTTTTCTCCGGCAACACCTGCGGCTGCGGAAGAAACTCCTCAGGGAATGGATTTGGGAGCGGGGTTGGGAACGGCAACACCTTTCACAACCGGTCCCGTAGAATTTGCTGCCCGTACACCGGAGACTGCTCCTGCGGCAGCCGAAATTGCGTTTACGTCGTGGCATATTTTCTGGATTGTTTTTGCGGCGGCGTTTCTCATTCTTCCCGGAATGATGATTCTCGACTTAGTTATCCACATTTGGAGTTGGGGAGAGCCGTTTGTTATTAACAGTTCGATCATGGATCTTTTGGTTGGAATGTGGCAAGGATAAACCGGAGAATAAACGTAATTCTATCTATTCGGAGATTTGTTGAGTAATTCGCAAGACAAACCTTATTTCCAACCGAATTTTTCTTCTTAACCTGCAAGGGCGGGATGTACATAACTGGCGGTTGTGTTGTGTTTCACCGCCGGATCGGAAGTATTGTCCTACGCCCTGAAAGGACAACAGAATCTAGTCCGCCGCAATGCGGCGGGTAACTATCCATAAAAAACATCAAACACCCTACCTGAAAGGCAACATATTTTAGAGGGGAGTGAGAAGTGTCGCGTGCGGATTGCCTACCTGATTGTGCCATTGTTCAACAAATGCCCGAATACATGCAAAAAAACAATGAAAGAAATATCAGCGGTGGACGGCAAAAATTAGAGTATCTGTCTATTTTAATTTTGAGTTTTTTAGTTTGGGCGTACAGGTAACGTATCGCGTAATATTTTGAAGCGGTATTGCGTTTATATTGAGAAAGAAATTTATTTTCTGTTTTAATTATTGAGATTGGGGCGGTTTGAGATCGGGCGGTTTTAGAATTGCAAACAGAGAAACGCCTTTTTGGTATGATTTTTTGACAATTGCCAAAATGTTTTTGAGTGAAAATTCTTTTAATCTCCGTTT
>JAITQV010000633.1 GCA_031288765.1 Planctomycetaceae bacterium | reverse complement strand
ATTAAAAATTAAAAATTTGTAACCGTTCCAAAAATAGGGAATCAACGAAATAAATCCCAATTTAATAATCTTGCAGCGTGAATAACACCAAGAACTCGAACTTCCCGATCTTTCTTAAACCATTGATAAATAATTCGATAACTATACACAAGAACTTCTCGAATGGTTTGATCTTCCAATTCCGGGACAACTGCTCCGACTTCTGGAAATTTTTCAAGCCGTTTTGTTGTGTCAAAAATTAATTTGACGATACGATGTGCTTGGTTCGATGATTCCAGTGCAATATACTCTGCAATTTGATTGACTTGTTTTATCGCCTGGTCTGTCCAAACAACTTTAACATTTACTTCAACCATTGTTCCAATTTTTTTTCGACTTGATCCAATGTGAAAATCCGACCGTCTTGAACCTGTCTTTGTCCTTCTGCAACAACATCTTGAACATACTGACGATATTGTATATCGTTCTCATTTTCCTTGTCCGGCAAATCCGTTACAGGTTTTGTTGGTTGTGTTTGTGTACTCATCACTTGAACCCTTTCCTAATTACAAAAAAATAATTAACTATCATTAAAAAATCATAACGAAAAAATTATAACTAATTTTCACAATAATATCAAGACGGCATCAACCGGAAATTCCGGCGATATTCTGCCGAAACTTCCGGTTTTCGTTTCCGGTCATTTCGGATTTTTATCGGATTCAACCGTCAATGTAATTACGCTGATGGTGTGCGGCGGGTCATGTTTTGTATTGACCATTCCGGGCGCTGTTGAATCGAAGTTGGCGATGTACAATTTGTTACCGACAACCATCGGCTCGCAAGGCGAATCAAGTAATCCGTCCGTTCCGTTGGTATCGCCGTTTGCCCAAATCGTTTCAAAAACAACATCTTTACCGGGTTCCCAACGTGAAACGGCGTGAACCGCATTGAGTTGCGAGTCGGCAATATAACTTCGTCCGGTTTGTTTGTCATAAAACATTCCGTCACAACAACTAATTTCGTTACTTTGGAAAATTTTACGGCATGTCGGTTTATTTTCGTTGTCAAAGGTTAAGGCGTAAACGGAGCCGTCGCCGAAATTACAAAAATAGACAACGCCGTTTTCACCGACGGTCAAACCGTCCGCGCCGCCGGGAAGATTCCACGAAGTTTTTTTGACTTCTTCAATAACAATTAAATGCGGGTCGGAACCGTTTGGTTTAAGCCGGATAGTTGGTGTTCCGTTTTTTCCGGCGTTTAGTGCTTCGTCTTTTGTGAACATCCAAACACCGCCGGTTCCGTATTTACCCGGAAGTTCGAGATAAGTATCTGTAACCAACATTTTATCGTCGAGCCAAAGAATTGCGTTTGAAACTTTTGTTCCTGTTGCAACAATTTGCACTTCACCGGTAGGTTTACCGTCTTTCATAATCACACGAAGAATACGCGACTTGTGTTCTTTACTGTGAAACCATTGTGTATCACAAACGTACAAATGATTATCGGGACCAAAAGTCAAACCCATGGGTCCTGTTTGACCGGTATCTTCAAGAACCGGATATTCAAAAACGGTTTCAAATGCGGCGGTTTCAGGATCAATCCGTACAAGATAACCGCCTTCGTGATGACCTTTTTTCAGATTTTTGTCCATATTATTAAAATTCGGGAAGTTGACAAAAATCTTTTTTGTTTTCGGACAATAAGTCATTCCGTCGGGGTTATGCAAATGTTCCGGTAACGAAATAAATAATTTCGGACGGTTTTGTTCGGGATAACGCCGTTCGGGAACCGGTTTCAAATATCGGTCGAAAAATTGCATCATTGTTGCCAATGTTTGCGGATCAACAAAAAGCGGACCGTCATGTTCCGTATTTTTGAGCGGATAAAGAATATTAGTAACACCGGCTTTATCGAGTGTTTCTTTCAAACGTTCCGCGTGGGCAAACCGGTTTACCGGATCGGCGGTTCCGTGAATCAGCAAAAACGGAGGATCATCTTTTGTTACATAAGTGGTTGCACTGGCGCGGAGTGCTTCATTTTTTGCTTCGGGAATTGGTTTGCCGATAAATTGTTCAATTTCCTTGATCCAGGGAATATTTTTGTAATTCGGATCATTTACCGTCAGCATCAAATCGCTGGAACCGCAGACATCGCACACGGCTTGCGGACGGCTGGACTGATCGAGATGTTCCCCGACATCAAATTCTTTGACATCGGAAGTTGTTCCAACCAATGCGGCAAGATGACCGCCGGCGGAACCGCCCCAAACTCCAACACGTTTCGGGTCAATATTGTACGTTTTTGCGTTTGCGCGTAACCAGCGGATTGCCGATTTACAATCTTCCAATTGCATTGGAAACGCGCCTGTACCGGTAAGCCGGTAATTTATTGCTGCAAGAATATAATCACTTTTTTCAAGAATGGCATTGAAAACACCTTCACGCATGTAATGATCCACATCCTTTGCGCCGAACGCCCACGCACCGCCGTGAATTGCCACAATCACCGGATAGGGTTTTGCCGTGTTTTCGTAACCGTTGGGAAGGTAAAGGTCAAGTTGCTGACGTTCTCCGCCTCCGGTAACATACGGAATATTTTTCTTAACGGTAATATTTTTCGGAACAGTTACCGCCGATGCTGTTATCACAATAAATTGTGAAATCAACAATAAACATAAAAGGGAAAAAATCTGTTTCATAATTGTTTATGGGGTTAGAGGTGTGATGTGCATAACCGGCGTTGGAGCGAAGCGCAACCTGCGGATCGGAATCTTACAAGGTAGGCAACCGCTCGCCGAACGGTTGCGTCGGCGTCAGCCGACTGAAAATTTGTATCTATTCAATCCTTTGTCAAACTATTACACAAGACAAACCTTATTTTCAACCTAATTTTTCTTACTAAACAACCTCAGTAGCCAAGAACTCCACACCACTAACCTCATTAAAAGGGTAAAAAAAGAGGCAATGAGTTCGGTTTTTGGAGAAAATTATTTGCTATTGATATTAAATTAGGCAAAATGGGAGGTTTGTCATGCGCCATTGTTCAACAAATGGCGGAATTGAGGCGAAAAAAACCAAAAATCTCTCGAGAGATTTTTTTCATCTCTCGAGGGATAGGTTTCATCTCTCGAGAGATTTTTTAATATCTCTCGAGAGACAGGTTTGATCTCTCGAGAGATAGGTTTCATCTCTCGAGGGATAGGTTTGATCTCTCGAGGGATTTTTTAATATCTCTCGAGAGATAGGTTTCATCTCACGAGAGATGGTTTTGATCTCTTGAGAGATTTTTTTTATCTCTCGAGAGTTTTCCGGCTTTTGTAACATGTTTTTTCGGTTCTTAAAGGTAAGGAATTACGTTGTATTCAAGTCCTAACATAATACAAATCAAGGAATTAAGAAAAGTCGTATGTCAACGGAAACAACAAAGGTGTGTAAAAGTGTGAAGGG
>JAITQV010000515.1 GCA_031288765.1 Planctomycetaceae bacterium | reverse complement strand
AACATAAACCAGCCCGCCGCAACGCGGCGGGTAATTGTCCATAAAAAACATCAACGCCCTGAAAGGGCAGCATATTAGTTGATAGTTAATAGATTATAGTGGATAGTGTCGCAAGCGGACTTAACATCTTGCAATAAATTCTCCGCTTGCGACACTATTAACTATCCACTAATATGTTGCCCTTTCAGGGCGAAATCGTTTAGGGGCATCTTAACCCGCCGCGTTGCGGCGGGCTGGCTTATATTGTCCTTTCAGGACAATGCCATTCCGATCCGCCGGTTGCGCTGCGCTTCACCGCCGGTTATGCACATCCCGCCCTACGGGCTTAGGACAAAAAAACATTCCACTGAATAATTCCGTATCTCTAATATTGATATGTTTTGTTATTTCACACTCTCAAAAAATAATCTGCATCATCTGCGGACAAACTTTCATTTCGGATTTATCCCTGTTGCGTAAAGCCGGTCAACTTCATACCGTGTCAGATGCCGCCATTCGCCGGGTGTTAGTTTTCCGAGCTTCACGGGACCAACAGCAATACGAATCAAAGTTAAAACTTTATGCCCCAACCGAGCAAAAAGCCGCCGGACTTCACGGTTTTTCCCTTCGGAGAGCGTAATATCCAAAATCGTACTGTGTTTATATTGCCCCTTAATCACCGCCTCCGACACCTTCGCAAAACCCTCCGCAAGATACATTCCCTTGCATAATTGATTCACGGAATCCGGCGTCAACTCCCCAGCCGCCTGAACCCGATACACCTTCGACACTCCATACTTCGGATGTGTCAAACGTTCCGACAAGGCTCCGTCATTCGTCAAAAGAATCAACCCTTCGCTGTCCCTGTCCAAACGACCAATCAGAAAAAGCCTGCCCAATGACGGCGGAATTAAATCAAGCGTTTTCGCCCGTCCTTGTTGGTCGTTGTGAGTGCAAAGATAACCTTTCGGCTTAAAAAGTGCAAGATAAACCGGTTTGGCTTTTTTGAGCCGTTCGCCGTCCACCTTAATCTCATTCCGAACCGGATCAACCTTGCAGCCAAGACGGACAACCGCCCCGTCCACCTCAACCCTGCCCTGTTCAATTAACTCTTCGCATTGCCGCCGACTCCCAAAACCCGCAACCGCAAGAATTTTCTGTAATCGATGGCTTTCACCGGATTCCTTCTCAAACAAACTGTTCCGGCGATGCCCCGAATTGTTTATTTTGGCGGCGGAGTTCTTAACACCGATGTTCTTAACGCCGGAGTTCTTAGCGTTGGTGTTCTTAGCGTTGGTGTTCTTTGCCGTAGGACTTTTCGCCGCAGTTTTCACCACAGTTTTCGCCGTCTTTCCCGTCGAAAAACGGCGAAACGATTTCGGCGAAGCAGTCTTCTTAATCTGTCTCGAATAACGTTTGGGCATAAATTGTAAAAGCGGAAATTAGTAAAACAGAGAAAATCAGGGTTCGTTCAATTCTTCAATGACAATATTGGAATTGGTGTAAATATCGATTTCCGAAGCGATTTTAAGCGATTCCCGAACAATCTCCGCTGCGGTAAGATCGCTTTTTGCCAAGAGTGCTTTTGCGGCAGCCATCGCGTAATTACCGCCGCTTCCGATTGCCAGAATACCGTCCGACGGAACTATAACATCGCCGTTGCCGGAAAGCAGCAATGTCGAAGCCGGATCAACAACAATCATCATCGCTTCCAAACGCCGAAGCGCACGGTCGGTTCGCCATTCTTTGGCGAGTTCGGTGGCGGCGCGGGGAATATTGGACGGATAGTCTTTGAGTTTTGCTTCAAACCGTTCAAGAAGTGCAAACGCATCCGCTGTGGAACCGGCAAACCCCGTAATTACCTTACCATCTAAAAGTTTACGGATTTTATTGGCGTCCGATTTCATAATCGAATTGCCGAGAGTAACCTGACCGTCGCCGCCAATCGCCGCTTTACCCTTGCGGCGAACTGTCAAAATCGTCGTACTGTGTGATTTCATACTGTGTGATTTTATAAAAGTATTTGGAAAATAAACCGTATCGGCACCGCAATACGATTGAAATAAACGCTTTTAACGATAGTGGAAACCTAAAAACAATTGCAATAGTTTACCCGGAAACATTTCTTTTTCAAGGAAGACCGCATGAATTTTCGGGCAAGATTCTGCCGGCACCGTGTTAAGAGGGAATAGGCAAGGTATGCGGAAAAGCACAGAATTATGTTGTGTGCGGGGTTAAACGCGTCGCGCGGTCTTGCAAACGCGCCGCGCGTGGGGGCAACTGAACCACCGGATCGGATACCCCAAATTCACAAGATAGGCAACCGCTACGGCGAAAGGCTTTCACCTACGGTCGCCTACCTCTTGACTATAAACTTTTAGAAAAAATCCGCTTGCGACACTATTAACTATCAACTAATTAAAGTTCCGTTGAATCAAAAAGTTCGGGAGCGATTTGTTTTAGTTTGTTGTGGACGTAATCCCGAATGTCTTTAGCGTTGGAGATTCGCAATGCCTTTCGTGCCATTGCACAACATTCTTCAATAGAAACATAACGGCAAATCTGTTTTAACCGAGCAATCGACCCAGGCGCACAACTAACATCCCTTAACCCCAAACCAAGAAGAATAACAATATTTTGCGGCTTCCCCATCTGCCCGCAAAGCGAAACCGGTATCGAATAACGATTCGCCACATCCACCGTCCGACGAATCAACCGCAAAATCGCCGGATCATCCGTCTGAAAAAGATGATTCACACTGCTGTTCCCGCGATCCACCGCCATTGTATATTGAGTCAGATCGTTCGTGCCAATACTGAAAAAACTGGCATCTTCGGCAAATTTGTCCAGCATAACCACCGCCGAAGGAACCTCAACCATCATACCAACCGGAATTTCCTCATTAAAAGCAATCTTCTCCTCACGAAGTTCCTCCATCGCATCACGTAAAGCAGTACGTTTGGCTTGGCGAAATTCCTTGACTGTTGACACCAGCGGGAACATGATCCGAACATCCCCAAATGCACTAACCCGCAAAATTGCCCGAAGCTGACAACGGAATAATTTCCAATTCTTCAACGCCAGCCGAATCCCCCGCAATCCCAATGCCGGATTGTGTTCAATAGTGGTACTGTATCGATCCAACGTTTTATCATCGCCAAAATCAAAAGTACGAATAATCACCGGTTTTCCCGCCATTTGATCAACAACATGTTTGTAAGCGGAAAAATGTTCGTCTTCTGTGGGGTCTTCTTTTCGGGTGAGATAAAGAAATTCGGTGCGGAAAAGTCCGATTCCTTCGGCTCCGCGTTGGACGGCCTTTTCCGCTTCAAATGGAAATTCAATATTGGCACAAATGGAAATACGTGTTCCATCGCGGGTTGCGGCTTTGACATCACGAAACGAATCCAACGATTCAATCCGTGTTGTATCGGCTGCCATAATCAGGCGGTATTTTGCGAGTATTTCCTCATTGGGACGGACAACCACGCTTCCGCTGTTGCCGTCAACAATCAGCGTATCACCGCCGTCAACATCGCCCAAAAAACGCCGAACTCCAACAATACAAGGAATTTCCAACGCGGCAGCTAAGATTGCGGTGTGTCCGCCTTGTCCGCCCAACTCCGTAACAATCGCCCGAACAAACTGTTTATCAAGAGAAGCCGTTTCGCTCGGCGTCAAATTCGTTGCCAAAAGAATCACCGGAGAACGCAACATTCCGATTGTTTCTTTTTTTTCGCCGAGAAGATGACGCAAAAGCCGCTTTTCAATATCACGAAGATCATTGATTTTTTCGGAAATATAAGCATTTTCGATTTTGCGAAGGGTATTGGTATGTTTCCCCATGACCACCGTAACGGCGTGTTCGGCGGAAAAACGTTGCGAGCGGATTAATTCTTCAATATCGTTGAGAATACGCGGGTCAAGAAGGAGTTGAATCTGCGCTTCAAAAATATCGGCAAAACTTTGTCCTAACGCGTTTCGTGTGGCTTCGCGGTTGACGGCGATTTCGTCTTTGGCGAGATCAACTGCAATACGGAAACGCCGGATTTCCGCTTCAAGTGCTCCGGCGTCAATAAATTGTTCGGGAATCCGAAAACCTTCCGCTTCCTGCACAAACGCTTTGCCGATAACCACTCCCGGAGAAACCGGAATTCCCTGAAAAATTTTCATGCTTGATCTACCTCGTCTTCAAAAAAACGGGCGTTGAAGAGCGAAGTGATTGCGTTGAAAGCAGCCTCCGCGTCGGCACCAACCACTTCCAAAACCACCGCATCTCCCTGAAACGCTCCCAACGACAGAAGATCAAGAACACTTCGGCAATCCGCTACATAACTTCCCTTACGAAGACGGATCTCCGAAGTAAATTCCTTTGCCTTTTGCGCTAACATACTTCCCACCCGCAAATGCACTCCGCAACGGTTGGAAATCAGCAATTCCTTTATTAATTTCTGTTCACGGGTCATGGAAAAGAGAATGGGAAAACTCTGTCAATATCGATAACATATTTTGGGTTCGTAAAATGATTTTTACGTTTGGAAGTTTGTCAAATCATTTACCGAACATATTGTTATCGGCTTCTTCCAGCAAGGATAAAATGTCGTCTTTGGTTTTGGATTGTTTTAAGAACCGGCAAAAGGTATCATCTTTTAGTTGTCGCGTGATATGTTCCAACGCGCGAAGATGATCTCCCGGACAATCCGGCGGCGAAACCAGCAGGAAAAAGAGAAAAACTTTCTCGCAATCCAAACTGTCGAAATCAATTCCTTCGGGGCTGACGGCAACACAACCGACGAGCCGTTCAACGCTGGGATGTTTGGTGTGAGGAACAGCGATCCCGCGACCGATTCCGGTGGAACCGAGTTCTTCGCGTTTGGTGATTGCTTTGACAATACTTTCGTATTCTTCCTTTTTAATACCATTTGCATCAAGAAGTGATTGAACCATTTCACGAATCACTTCTTGTTTGCTGATGGCTTTAAGTTCCGCACTAACGGCTCCCGGCAAGATAAAATCGGCAAATTTCATTCACCAACTCCTTAATGTTAATTTTAATTAATGGTTAATAGTTAATAAGGAAACAATGTTTGAGGAAAACAGAATCGGGCAAGGGTGTTTGGGGTTATTGGGATTGGGTTGTTTTGGTATGAAGTTCAAAAACAAGCATTTGATACTCAATTCCCGCAGACAATTTGCTTAATTATGTTTTTTTGTTATGATCTTGAATTTTTTCTTTATATTTTTTGATTTGTTGTTCCAGTTTGGCGACAACATGGTCAACGGAAGCGAATATATCTTTTGATTGGTGATTAGCGACAAAATCGTGTTTATGTTCGGGGGTAACAACCGCTTCGATTTTGGGTTCATCTGCTTTTTCGAGGTCAATAGTTATATCGATGGACATGAGTCGTTCGAAAAAGCGTTGGAGTTTTTCTACTTTTTCAGTAATTTTTTTCCGGGTAACTTCGTTGATTTCACCGTGTCTTGTGGAAATTCTTACTTGCATACTAAAACTCCTCTGTTAGTAATAAATTTGTGGTAATTGTGGTAATACAAACGATTTTCAACACATTGTTTTCCGGCGGAACCGGAAAGTTTCGGATTTTAACCGGATTGGAAAAGGAACTTAGAAATTATTATCAACAAATAAATTCTACAAACTTTGTTCTGTTTCTCAACCTGCTGATTCTTACTCGCATCATTTTGATTTAAAATCAACTGATTTGTATAAGCGAATATTATTTTATCAATTTGTTGAAAAAAAAAAAGGGACGCCGGACAATCCCGACGCTTCTAATTTCCAATAATTTCCAAAATCGTGAAAAAATTCCTGATATACGCAGACTGACGTTCGCCGGCTGATGTTCGCTGGCTGACGTGTTGAAGCGGGAGGATTGCAACTGGGATTTGGATTTTAGATGGCGGACGTTATCGGCATTTCATTTCTGTTTTTTCGGAATATTTTGTAATGATTCTGCGGAATGTTTTTTTTATGCTAAGCCCGTAGGGTAGTGAGTTTAAAGGGGCTCTTTACATTAATTTTAATAGTGTTATCATTTTTGTTGTAATCTATTTATTTCGATAGATTTACGACTAACCCCCAACACCACAAAGCCCCGCACGGTAGTATGTTCAAACGGGGTTTGATTTTGTTTTTTTATCGTTTAGCAGTTTTGTTCTTTTAATCATTTGATTTTCAAGGAGATGCGTGTTTTTTCATGTGCGTAAATGAGCCATCGTTACTTTTTCCAGACATTTTTTATAGTTGATCGCTTCCCTTCCTTTTCTTGAGTCAATACGCGTCAGTAACGGCAACATAAGTATGCGCGTTGTGATGCCGTTCATTTTATTGGGGGAGGAGTGCCTCTTGTCCCAACCGAATAAAGATTCAATAATATCACTGGAACAATCCCACGTCACCTTTTGTTCCGGCAACTTGTCTGTTGGTAATTTACTCACCTCCGTGTTAATGTAATCTTTCAACTTCACGCCCACCGCGCGTACTCGTTCCGCCGTCGAACTTAATAGCCGATTGATCAGCCCGAAACATTCGTCGGCGGTCTCTCGTGATAACCCCTTCTTTTTCAGACATTCCAA
>JAITQV010000396.1 GCA_031288765.1 Planctomycetaceae bacterium | reverse complement strand
GTTACGTTGATGTCCGCCGATCTTAAATTTATGTCAAACGGAGTCGTTGTAGAGTTCTACGGAAGTCTTGGCGCGTGTGCCGGAGTCCTTGGCACATGTGCCGGAAGTCTTGGCACATGTGCCGGAAGTCTTGGCACATGTGCCGGAGGTCTTGGCACATGTGCCGGAGGTCTCGGCGAACTCGCCGAGACTTCCGGCGAAGGGTTGCCTTCAAGTCCCGCAAGGGACGAGATGTTCGTAGAAAAATGGTATCAATTCAGAGATTTGTTGGACAATAGCGGGGATAAACCTTATTTCCAACCTGATTTCTCCGAACAAAACAACCGTAGTAGCCCAAAGTTCCAAACCAATGAACCTTATTACCTTATTAAAAACATAAAGGAATCAGGTAATAAGGTTGATTGTAGGAAGGCTTCCCTGCTACTAAGGTTGTTTTGTTAGAAAAATCAGGTTGAAAATAAGATTGTCGGCAACCGCCCGCCCATTTCGCGATTAACAATCCAAAAATTCGTAAATCCCGTTGTTGGTAGGGGCGAAAAATCTTGCAACCGTTTACGATTTTCCAATCTTCGTCCCGTTAGGGACGAAATGTTGGTAGAAAAATGGTATAAAAGAAATGCGTGTCCCGCTAGGGACACAATGTCAAATGGAAACAAAATTAAAACCGCTCATCATGATTAAGAATAAAACCGATATTGCGTCCCTAACGGGACGCGGATTATTTTTTACGCCGTTTTCTACCAACATATCGCCCCTAACGGGGCGGTGTTTCGTTAATCGTGTTGATTAACAAACCAAAAGATTGGCAATCGCCCGCCCATTTTACGATTAACATTTCAAAAATTCGGCAATCGCCCGCCCATCTTGCGATTAACAACCCAAAAGATCGGAAACCGTTCGCCGGACGGCTGCGTCGGTGTCAGCCGGCAACAAACCGAATAAATACAATTTCTTTCTTTTTTCCGGTTTTTTAAGATTAAAACCGCCGCTAAGTGCGCGTCTCTTGAAAATATCAATAACCCGTTATAAAATAAATTACCAATTGATCATTGACCATTAACACAATTGCAAATCGTCCGCATTGAATTAACATAAAAATTAACCTAATATCTCAATCAAAGGTGATTTATGTATAAATTGATTTTGATTTGTTTGCTGGGTGTTGCCGGAACACTTTCCGCCGCCGAACCAACAGACTTTTTCGGCATAAAACCGGCACGAAGTCAAACATTCGGAAATATCACCCGATATTATCGTTCCGACGGTTCTTCGATGGGACATTCCGAAATATTCGGCAACACCACCCGTTATTACAAAGCCAACGGCTCCGGCGCCGGACGAAGTGAAAAATCCGGCAATACAATACGATTCTATAACCCCAACGGCAGCAGTGCCGGTAAAGCGGTAACTTACGGCGATATAACAAGATTGTACCACGCCGACGGAAAATCCGCCGGTCAAAGTCAAACATTCGGCAACACCACCCGCTATTACAAACCCAACGGTTCCGGCGCCGGACGTAAAGAAATAAACGGCTCAACAAGCCGATATTACAAACCATAACACCTCGATAAATAAAAATAAAATAAAACCGCCTGCAATAACAGATTCCATTTTTCTTTTTTCCTTCTCATTTTCGGGAAAAGGTTGGTCTTGAAAATATCCGGTTTTGGTGTAAAATCGCTCTGTCGAATGTCGGAAAACACGGTAACATAACTTAACCGCTAAAACGTTTTCCCTCAAATTCCGTCAAATCAATCAAATTCAACCAACAACAAATTTATGTGCGGCATCATTGGAATATTCGAGTTGAAGGAACCTGCGGACACGCTGCGTTCTCAAGCGTTGGACATGTCACGGAAAATCCGTCACCGCGGTCCCGATTGGTCGGGGATTTACTCCGGTTCAAAATCCATCTTGACTCATGAACGGTTGGCAATCGTCGATCCGCAATCAGGAAAACAACCGCTTTATTCACACAACGGAAAAATCGTGCTGGCTGTCAACGGCGAAATCTATAACCATCAAAGTATTCGTAATAGACAGGCAAAAACTTATCCGTTCAAAACGAAGTCTGATTGTGAAGTTATTCTTTCGCTGTATCAGGAAAAGGGCGTGGATTTTCTCGAAGATTTGAACGGTATTTTCGCATTTGCGTTGTACGACGAAGAAAAGGACGCCTACCTGATTGCCCGCGACCACATCGGTATTGTTCCGTTATACATGGGTTGGGATAAAACGGGAACATTTTATGTTGCCTCCGAATTAAAATCGCTGGAAAGTTACTGTAATCGAATTGAACAATTTCCGCCGGGTCATTATTGGTATAGTAAAGAAGGTAAATTGACCCAATGGTATCATCGTGATTGGCGGGACTACAAAACAGTAGAGCATAACGAGTCGTCTATTCATGAATTACGGGAGGCGTTGGAATCGGCGGTGAAACGGCAACTTATGACGGATGTTCCTTATGGTGTTTTGCTTTCCGGCGGACTGGATTCGTCGATTGTGTCTGCGGTGGCGAAAAAATTTGCCGCCAGCCGTGTGGAATCCGAAGACCGTCAACCCGCTTGGTGGCCCCGGCTTCATTCGTTTGCGGTTGGTTTGGAAGGTTCGCCTGATTTGGCGGCGGCGCAAAAAGTGGCGGATTATATCGGAACAGTTCACCACGAAATTCATTTCACAATTCAAGAAGGTTTGGATGCTCTTCGCGATGTCATTTATCATATTGAAACTTACGATGTAACAACGGTTCGTGCTTCAACACCGATGTATTTGTTAGCGCGGGTGATTCGTTCTATGGGGATTAAAATGGTGCTTTCCGGCGAAGGCGCGGACGAAATTTTCGGAGGATATTTGTACTTCCACAAGGCGCCAAGCGCCGAAGCCTTGCACGAAGAAACGGTTCGTAAATTGGATAAATTGTATCTTTACGATTGTTTACGTGCAAATAAATCGCTTGCGGCTTGGGGAGTGGAGGGGCGGGTTCCTTTTCTTGACAAGGAATTTATGGATGTTGCCATGCGTTTGAATCCCGAATCAAAACTGAGCGGTTTGAAGAACAGGATGGAAAAGTGGTTTTTACGAAAGGCGTTTGAGGATTATCTTCCTGAGGGGGTTGTGTGGCGTCAGAAGGAGCAATTTTCGGACGGGGTGGGGTATAATTGGATTGATACATTGCGTTCGCTTGCATCGTCAAAGGTATCGGATGAACAGTTTGCGAAGGCTTCCGAACGATTTCCGATCAATCCCCCAATGACCAAAGAAGAATATTACTATCGTACGATTTTTTCGGAATTATTTCCGTCGGATTCTGCGGCTCGGACGGTTCCTTCGGTGCCGTCGGTTGCGTGTAGTACGCCGGTGGCGTTGGAGTGGGATGCTGCTTTCAAGAATATGATTGATCCTTCCGGCAGAGCCGTAAAAACCGTACATCACGAAGCCTATTAAGAATAATTGTATCTATTCGGTGATTTGTCGGACAATAATGAAAACAAACCTCACTTCCAACCTTCAACCTAATTTTTCCAAAAAAAATAACCTTAGTATTAAATGTTTCCGATGTGAATACTAAAGAAAAAGGAAATAACCAGATGATAACAATTGTTTATGCACACCAATTGGAAGACAGTTTGAACGCAACCATACGGAATACGTTGGCGGAACATTTGCGATTAAATAATCAGCCATATCATGTGATTGATCTTTATAAGGATGGATTTCAGCCTGCCATGACTCCCGAAGAACGCAGGACATTTTTTACCGGAACGGGTGAATCAAATGATCCGCAGGTAAAACAGTATCAGAATATGCTGAGGGAAACAAACCATCTTGTATTTATATTTCCGGTTTGGTTTAACGGTGAACCGTCGATAGTCAAAGCCTTCTTCGAACGAACTTGTCTGCCGGGGTTCGGATACACATACCTTGAAAACGGTTTGAAGCCTTTGCTTACCCACATTCAACAGATAACAGTTTTGACAACTTCCGGCGCCCCCACTGAAATGCTGACCGGTTACTTCGGCAATATGATTGAAAATCAGTTTATTAACAATCTTGTATGCAATATGGTAGGGGCAGCGGAAAGCAAGGATACCGCATGGCTGAATTTTGGAGACGCCCGGTCTCCTTCAAACGAAAAATTAAATGCCTATATTGCCAAGATGAAAGAGAGATTTGAACAATAAGTGATTCAAATGGACGAAACAATAATGCCAGCCGTATAATTTTACTGTTTTTTCGGGACAATGATGATCGGCTAACACTATCATTCCGCACCGTTATAAATTACTGAAGAATTGACAGCTGAAAACAAAAATTTTTGGAAAGTATAGATAGTATAAAATCAATTACGTGTGAGATACTATTTTCAGCCCTACAATACTTGCAATCAGTGTAAAAATGAAAATAATTCGCAGAAGATTGGTCGGCTCATTGAACACAAATATTCCTATAATCACAGTACCCACTGCGCCAATACCAGTCCATACCGCATAACAAGTACCCATAGGAATTTGTTTTGCGGCTTCGTTGAGTAAATACATGCTTAAAAATAAACACAAAAAAAAACCTATCACCCAATAAAAATTCTTACTCCAATTTGTAAGATTATCAGACGCTTGCAAACAAGTAGTAAATCCTACTTCACAAATGCCTCC
>JAITQV010000171.1 GCA_031288765.1 Planctomycetaceae bacterium | reverse complement strand
AATAATTATTCGTTTCATTGGATTAAAATTGGGTTAACGGGTTAAGATATTTGTGATAGTTTACATAAATTTACAAAAAGCAGGCGACATTCCGGCGAATTATCGCCCACTTTTCGAGTCTCATTATAAACGGAACACTTGAAAAAACAAGACGACGGTTTATCGGTTTATTTTTTCCGTGAACACTGACTTTGAAATTATTTTACGGCAAGGTAACTGTTTCACCATCATCAACACGGGAAACGGCTTTCAAAATGTTACGCGGCGTAGTTACGGAAACTCCGCGAACGGAACCATCGCCAAATACAAAATTACAAATACCGGGATGCCAACTGCCAAAAGCGTAATCGCGCGTATCGATCGGATCGCCGGTTGAAGGCGGATTGAAATCAGTTGGTTTGGAAATCAACTGAGCATCGGTTGTGTGTATTTGATAAGACATCATTGCCCGTAAACTGGTGAATCCGGCACGTTCCCAACCAATTAAATAGGAGCAATCAACATTTTCCTGTCGAATAGTTGCATTGGAGGTTCCGTGACATTGTCCGATGCGTTCCGTCGGAACATGCCGTTCACCAAATAATAATTGGTTACTTGTTCCGTCTTGAATCCATGCAAAAGTATCACGCGGCAGCCATGCTTTCGGGTCATCTGACACTAAAAAAGCAGCACGGAACGGACCACGATGTGCATTAAGATACTTTGTAGAACCTACCCAATATTTTTGTGTTGCGGTACTTTCAGCAATCGTATGAATAACACCGGCATAATCCGTAACAGGTCCGTATTGAGTAATCTGACCAATTCCCCAACCATAATCGTTGTTTGTGTAATTCGATGCGCTCAGCAAAACACCGGAACTACGTCGTGTCGGACAACGAACAATTGGAACAGAGCCAAAACCGTTTCGTTGTTCTTCGGTCAAACCGGAAAACCAAGCGTTATCCAGGTGTGTATCGAAACCATAACTCACGATAATATCGTAGAGTGATTGTTGTTCGATAAACGGATAGAGCAACGGCAAAATTCCGGCTCTACGAAACGGTTGTTGAGGAACAGGGTCGGTAGAATTTCCGACAGCTGCCGGCGGCAATCCATCTCTTGTGGCGTGGAAATTGTGAACACCAATTCCAAGTTGTTTGAGGTGGTTTGTACACTGCATACGTCTTGCCGCCTCACGTGCGGCTTGAACAGCGGGTAACAGTAATGCGATTAACACGCCGATAATCGCAATTACCACCAACAATTCCACCAGCGTAAATCCGTTTCGGTATCCGGTTCGATGAACTTTTGAACGGAATTTACCGCCGGAACACAACATGACACACAGCATGAAACATACTGTGAGGCTTGCCATTAAAAATGGCAAAAGGTTAAATAGTTTTACAAACATTTTCTTTTCTCCTTGAGAAAAAAGGGGACATATTAACAAATTATATAACACATAATCTGTTTTTGCTGAAATTGGGAAACAAACACTAGCCGAGAAACGACAACAGAAATATCACTCTTTGTCAGGAGCGACACGTGTAGTAAACTGGTTCATTCCCACCGACAAAAGTGGTGCATTACATGTGTTAAAATGTAACGCTGAATATACCCATAGCGTTGTACGCGACGCTCCCCTTACGGGAGCCACGTAACTTTACAACGCTATTGTAATCTCCTACCCGGAAAATCCGGTTGTCATGTAGAAAATTACAGCTCGCCAAAGCGATTACTACATTGTTGACGTACTCGATTATTTTTTTCACCCGAACCCAAAATTCGGATTACTTATTTTTCAAAACGTAATTTAATCTCCTAAATGTTGAATTAAAAAAATGAAAAATTAAGTATGATTGAAATTATACCAATAAACGAAAACCTGTCAACCACAAAATCCCCACGTCAAAAAAATTCTCCCAAAAAAATAATTTTTATGTTTTTTCGTAAGTTCATCCCAAACCGATTTTGATGCCCATTATACCCGCAAGAATAATGAAAAACATTATGGTTATAAAAATCATGTGGAAGAAGATGTTGCAACAAAAATTATTGCCGATTACGAAGTAACCGAAGCGTCGATTCATGATAGTGTCTCCCTTTTTAGACTTGTTGCCGGACGAGGCGAAAAAAGATGAACAAAATAAGGATTACAGACAACCTGTTTTTTTGGATTCCGTTTATAAAGGTCGAGAGATTGAAGCGGAGTTGGAACGGCGTGGTTTTGATCCTCAGATTATTGAACGGGCTTATCGTAATAAACCGTTGACCGCCGAACAGAAGGAAAGTAATCGATTAAAATCCAAAATACGCGCTCGTATCGAACATATTTTTGGTGCCCAAAAAATGCGAATGGGCAATGAGATTTTGAGAACGGTAGGAATGATTCGTGCGAAATTTCAAATTGGAATACGGAATTTAGTTTACAATATGAGCCGTGTGGTGAGTTTGAAACGTGTTAAAAGTATAAAATAAAGCCGGATTATCCGCGTAAACTGCCTTAATCGGCAATAAAAATCGGGAAAAACAAAAATGATTCAGGGCACCTCTAAAAATTCAATAAAATTATTTGTAAGTCCTTATTTTTTAATAGTAAAAAATTGTAAAACTGAATTTTTAGAGGTACCCATTTGTTAAACTTATAGGCAAGTTGTTTCCTGAAACCATTTTTTCGTAATATTTTAAGGGATTTTTCGTTAAAAGTTGCGTTGTTGGTAAGCCGACAACAGGGAATTAGATTAACGGTGGATTTTACTGACCCTTAAATATCAAAATAAACTAATACTTGAGATATTTTGATAATTTTCTTATTTTAATTTTTTGGCGGGCAGAGTTCGCAAGAGTTCAACCCGCAACAACATTCCGTTAAACGTGCAAGATAATGGATATTGTCTCCAACCCCCTGAAATCCTACAACACGTTTGTCAATCGTAGTTTCCTGCCGAATAAAATGTCCGGCATCAAGATCAAGCTCCATGTTGCCGGACGAAAATTTGTCAAGAATCTGCGATTCTTCTTTCGGAGTCAAAGGTGTTAAGATTCTTGTCGTAAATTTAATCACCGCAATACCGGAATGGATGTTGAACAACGTAAATTCTTGTCTTGTGTTGATTTTTTTAACCGTACCGTTGGGCAGTCCGATTTCAACCGGCATCACCTCCGACCAAGAATCGCCAATACCTACCGGCTCTTTCGGCAACGGAATCACGATACGATTTTCCGTACTTGTACTGCCGGAATAAATCCGAAGCGGTTTTTTGGTTGTTTTACCGAGAACGTCAATTGAGATATGCGCCAGCGGCACACCGATAGTTCCGTCAAGATTGATAAACGCACCGGGAATATTTTTATCTTTTCGGCTGTTGTATTCTGCGATTTTAGCGCCGTCTTTGTCTGTTTGAAACTGACGCATATTCACATCGTCAACAAGATATTCAAATGTTGCGGTTCCTTCGTTATCAACACTAATTACCGTCCAGACTTTTGTTGAACGGCTTGTTGTTTCGACAACTTCCTCAACGCCGCTCACCGATGTCCGAATCTTCAACGATTGCAGAACATTCCAACGCATCACCTTTCCTTTTTGGAAACGATAACGCAGCAAATACTTCGGTTGTGTTGCCGGCGAATCGGCACGGATATTCTGTTCATGGCGGAAACATAACACCAACAACAAAAAAACTGCCGCGCAAAAAAACGCGGCATAAAGGAAAAAACGCTGCATCATACCGGCATTGTGAAATATTTAAGTTGATGTTTTCGTTTCTTTTTTCTTATTTTTAGAACCTCGCCGCGGTTTTTTAACGATTTTTGTTTCTTCGGTTTTACGTTTAACCACACGTTCTTTGAGTCGCACTGCCTTACCGATACGGTCACGGAGGAAATACAATTTGGCGCGATGCACAACCGCACTGCGAACCGTTTCGATTTTAGCGATTCGGGGCGAATGCAGAGCGAATTTTCGTTCCACACCTTCCCCCTCTACAATCCGGCGAACCGTAAACATTTCACGAGTTCCGCTTCCGCTTCGGGCAATCACGACTCCGTTGAAAATTTGAATACGTTCTTTTTCGCCTTCAAGAATACGGCAATGCACATTAACCGTATCGCCGATTTCAAACAATGAAATTTCCGATTTCGGTTTTTTACTTTGTGCTTCGACGATACTCATTAATTGATTACTCATAATTTTTTCTCCATTCGTAAAAGGAACAACACAATTATTCCTTTTATTTTTTGTTTTTGGTTATTGAAATTTGTGAAAATAATGTTTCTGCATTTAACGGCGAATTACCGGCAGCGGTTTCTACTAATAAATCGGGTCTTTTTTCTTTTGTCCGTTGTAAGCTGTTGTTTTTGCGCCATTGGTCAATTTCGGCGTGATTTCCGTTTAACAGTATTTCAGGCACGGCAAAGCCTCGAAAATCTCTTGGTCTTGTGTAATGGGCGCAATCTAAAATTCGGTTACCGGCGGAAAAGGAATCGAGTCTGTTGGAATTTTCGTCGCCCAACACACCGGGAACCAGCCGCATCACGGATTCGATTACCGCCATTGCCGCCACTTCGCCGCCGTTGAGAATATAATCTCCCATGGAAATTTCTTCGGGGTTCAGGATTTCCGCGACACGTTCATCGAATCCCTCATATCTTCCGCAAAGCATAATAATTCTTTGTTCTGTTGCAAGTTCTTCGGCGAGTATTTGATTAAAACAACGTCCTTGCGGGGTAAACATTATCAAACGTCCTGATTTTTGCCGATGCCGTACCTCTTCAACGCAAGGAACAACACGATCAACTTTGAGCAACATTCCGGGACCGCCGCCGAATGGTCGGTCATCCATTTTGGCATGTTTATCGGTTGCCCAATCCCGCATATTGTGAAGCCGAACTTCGATTTTTTGTGTTGCCAACGCTCCTTTCAAAACACTTTCCGAAAGGAATCCGTCGAAAATACCGGGGAACAGTGTTAAAACCTCGAAACAAATTGCCGGCGACATGAATGTTGTGGAACATTAGCTATTACGGGCGGAGCGAACACCGGGGCGAATGATATTTGCCGAACGGCGATTCCCGTCAAATCGGTTGATTTAAGTTTCTGCGGCGGGTGTTTTAGGGGCGGTGCGGATATTTTTTTTCTTTTGTTTTGTTTTTTGGGGGGGTGATGTTTGTGGAGTTGGGGTGTCGATGGCGTAAACGGTACGGCGGCGGCTGGCTGCCAAACGTTCCAATGCGGCTTTTTGTTCGTCGAGGTGAGTTCCGTTGAGACCGTATTTTTTGATAAGCACGGACACTTTATCGGACGGCTGGGCACCCACACCAATCCAATAGTTAATGCGTTCACCTTTTAGAATTGCGCGGGCGTCTGTTTCCGGCACCATAGGGTCGTAATAGCCCACTTCTTCGAGTACCCGACCGTCGCGCGGGGTTCGGGCATCCATCACACAAACACGGAAGAACGGGCGATGAAGCCGTCCCATCTTTTTCATACGAATTCTAACTGCCAACTGTTTTCTCCTTATAATAATATAGTTAAATGAGGGTAAGACGAAGGAATTTTGACCCAAATTCCTGCTTAACCCGATAACAAAGTGTTTCCTCTGGGGTTTCCGATTGGGAATAACACATATCTGATTGGAAAGGACACATGGGGAGATATTATCACTTACAATCTAAGGTACGAAAAGGGGGGGCTGAAAAAAGTTCGTAGTTGGCAGTTAATAATTAACAGTTGGCAATTAATAGTTCGTAGTTGAGGGCGCAAGCGTATTATTTATATTTATTTGGTTCTTTGTCAAACTATGATGCCGGACAATCCTTATATTTATTCGATCAATCACAAATGCGTCATTGTGGAACACAGATTTGGTTTTTTGATTAGGCAATCAAAAGGTAGGCAATCGTTTGCCGAACAGTTGCGTTGGTTCCGCATGTGGTAGGGGCGAAAAATTTTTCGCCCCTACATTGCGGCGGTGGGTGAAAACCCTTCGGCGAAACGCCGCCTACCTTATGAATTTTTAATCGTCAAATAGGCGAACATTTGCCTACCTGACTGAATCAATATCTTTACGGTTACGGGATAACGGCGGCGAAAATAGGACCCCAAGGTCCCAATTCTCCTTTGGCGTTTTCGAAGCGGACGGCAAAATAAACCGTTTTTCCGCTGTCTTCCTGCGGGAAGTCGAACAATTCCCTTTTTCGGCGGGTCAATCGGGAATGGGGAAGTTCTTCGCCGGACACCGGAATTTTGACCAATTCCCGTTTTGTACCGGTTGCGGCTTCAACAGTTGCTCCGCCGTGCGGGTAAACCCCAAAATAAATCCGAAAACCGTAATCGCTTCGGTAAGAACTGGGCGTGAAGTTCGCAACCGCCCGCAAATGGAGCAATAATTGATGTTGTCCGGGTCGGGAGATGTCGGCTTCTGCCTGTTCGGCGGGGGGCGGAATGGGGGTTGGGGTGGTGTTTTTGGGTTTGAGTTGGAGGGCGGCAAAATCGGGTTCGGTTAAGGGCGGGCTGAGAAAATACCGGTTCTTAACAAACCGCATTTTTGCGGCTAGGTTTTTGAGGGCTGTTTGACATTCGGCGACGGTGATTTTGGAGTGTTCGCTGGACATAATTTTCTCGAACAAATGTTCGGCGTTTTCCGCCAATGTCCGCAATACCGCAACTTCGGACGCAGGGACACCCCATGACGGGGCTTTTGCGGACAAAATTTGCAGCCAATCTCTAGCCATAGCGATTTGATCGACCCGTTTTCCGGGCATCCAATCTTTATTGCTTTGCATGAAAACCTCCGTTGGGGTTAATTTGTTAAAAAATTTGCGAAAACCGTGATATTTGGGGCAGGAAAAGGAACATTGAGGACAAAAATCCATTATTTTCCAATTATGGGCGGTTTTTCCTTAATACTTCTTGTGTCCCTTTTGCATCCGAATAATCTATTCGGATATCCGAATGATTTTTTTGGATATCCGAATAGCTTTTTCGGATATCCGAATGACTTTTTTTGGATGTCCGAATGACTTTTTCGGATGTCCGAATGGCTTTTTCGGATGTCCGAATGACTTTTTCGGATGTCCGAATGGCTTTTTCGGATGTCCGAATGACTTTTTCGGATATCCGAATGGCTTTTTCGGATGTCCGAATGGTTTATTTGGATAGCCGAATGATTTATTCGGATGTTCGAATGGTTTTAATTATCCGCTAAATACGATATTTTGTCTAGTATTGGGCGGATTTTTATTTTTGGAGAATTTTATTGGAAGGTCTGTTGGGGAATTGGGAAGACGGAATAATATATTGAGGGGCGAAAATTTATGATTTAAGGTTGGAGATTGGGCACTATCCCACCGGAATTTTTTCTTAAAAGCTAAAAATTAAGGGGTAGGCAACCGTTCGCCGAAACGCCGCATTGTAGGGGCGAAAGATTTTTCGCCCCTACCACATTTGCGAAGGTTAGCGAACACCGGCGCAACCGTCCGCCGACAAATTTCCTAGTCGGCTAACGCCGGCGCAATCGTTCGGCGAACGATTGCCTGCCTTGTAAGAACAAACTTTTAACAAAATTCTTATGAAATATTACGAAATTTGTGGTTTCAAATTGAAATAACAGACCACAAACCACAATTCACAAACCACTCATCACAAAAAAAGAAATCAGGGACGAAAAATCAATTATTTTATAAACATTGCCGAATTTCTTGATTTTTGTAGGGGGGGCGGTTGACAAACAACAACTAAATAATTATCCTTAGAGAACTTAATTAAACTGTTTTTATACTTTAACGATATTGTATTTGATTATGACCGAACCGTTGAGGTTTACCGACCAATTCCGCCATCTCATCGGTACGATCCGGAAACTTCGTAACGATGCTGAAGCGGCGGCAATTATTATTTTTCCGGAGGCTTCCGCTGATTGGAGCCGTGTACGCAAATTGTTTGAAGACGAAACGGTTATTGTCGCTTCGATGAAGTCTGATGTTTTGGATGCCGCCGCCGAACAACATTTTCAAACGGTTCACCTGCATTTTGAAAGCGGCGCTTCAATCTATGACCGCTTATCCCACGCAATTCTGGAGGCAGTTGCGGATGATTTAATCCCGCACGGCAGCCGTGTACTCGCATTGTACAGCGCAATGGATTCAACCAATCTCGATTCCATTAGTGTTATCAATTTAGGCGAACATCTGGAACGCCTCTCCGGTAGGGATTTGCGGCAGCTCGAAAGCCGTGTGCCGTTGAAAACGCTGAAAGTTGTTGTCGATTTGGCAATTGACATCGGTTGGGAAGGGCGGGAAGGAAATCCCATCGGAACTCTTTTTGTTGTCGGCGATACCCGTAAAGTTATGGCTATGAGCCGCCCCGCCGGATTCGACCCGGTTAAAGGTTACCAACGCAAAGAACGAACCCTCTTCGATCCCAAAGTCCGTGAAGGAATTAAGGAAATCGCCCAATTGGACGGAGCAATCATCGTAACTTCCGATGGAACGGTTGAAGCGGCAGCGCGTTATTTGGAATCGTCATCGACTTCGACTATTTCGTTGTCGCTCGGTTTGGGAGCAAGACATTGGGCAGCGGCGGCAATCAGCCGTATGACTTCGGCAATTGCCATTACAATCAGTCAATCCAGCGGAACTGTGCGGATTTTTCAAAACGGCGAAGTTGCTCTCCGTATTGAAGCCCGTCAACGCCGTCCGCTTGTTTGGCGTGATGTGGATACAGGCGAATAGATTTGATTGTTCGTATCTATATTGCGTGTAATGTTTATAAATTTTCGGATTCAAAGCGGGACGGATGATCGCTGCCCATTTTTGGGCGGAGGAAAGTCCGGGCTCCATCGGACACGATGACGGATAACATCCGCCGACCTAAAGGTCAGGGAAAGTGCCACAGAAATTAAACCGCCGGTAATACCGGTAAGGGTGAAACGGCGAGGTAAGAGCTCACCGCGGTCTGGGTAACCAAACCGGCAAGGTAAACCCCATCGGGAGCAAGGTCAAACAGGATCAAGGGCGTCCGAACCATTACCGGATCCGGGTGGACTGCTTGAGGAATCGGGTAACCGGTTTCCCAGATAAATGATCATCACTCCGATCTCCTACGACCGGAGAACAGAACCCGGCTTATAGTCCCGCTTTTTTTGTTAATAGATAATGTTCGTAAGTGTTATAAGTTCGTTGGGCTGCCTTGTGAAAACCGGTCAATACCGGAGTTGGCGCCGGCGGAATAATAAAATATCCCGAATATTTATTCTGTTCGGCGGTTGGAATCCGCTTCGTAACAATTCGGCAGGAAACAATTGTGTTCCGTATATGTATATTTGCCAATAATTATTTTTCAAGATTATGAGATACTTTAACATCGCAGGACTTTGTATTTGGGCAAAACATTACACGATAAAGGCTTCTACTCGGCTTCAAGGCGTAGAGCAATTGATCGGTTCCGAACAATATTTTGTGATTCACGCGGCACACCAAAATTGAAAAAAATCGATACGTATATATTTTTTCCGTGTTGTTTTGCGGCGGGCGAATCGTGATCATTTTAAAACTTTGTAACATAAGGAACTTAACAATGAAAAAGATTCAATTGTGTTTGATTTTGTTGGTAGTAATGTCGGCTATGGAAACGTTAATCCGAGCAGATGAACCGGTGCGTTTGCGCCGTAACCAGAGTTTTTTAGGTATTCATTTCGATTTTCACGCAGGAACCGACTGCACGGAAATCGGAAAAAATACAACACCGGAGATGATACATACCATTATAAATATGGTACATCCCGATTATATCCAAACCGATTGTAAAGGGCATCGGGGCTTTTCGAGTTATCCGACGAAAATGGGTAATCAGGCGCCTGGTTTTGTGGGTGATCCATTGCGGATCTGGCGCGAAATAACCGCCCAACACGGCGTAGCACTCTACATGCACTATTCGGGCGTATGGGATACACGCGCCCTTGAACTGCATCCGGAATGGGCAGTAACACTTGCCGACAATTCACACGACAAAGAAAAAACTTCCGTTTTCGGACCGTATGTTGACAAACTGCTTGTGCCGCAGTTGAAAGAATTGGCGGGCGAGTATGGTGTGGACGGCGTGTGGGTGGACGGTGAATGTTGGGCGACAGTACCGGATTACGGTGAACGGGCGATGCGTTTGTTTAAGGAAACAACAGGAATAAACGATATTCCGAAATCGGCGAACGACCCATACTGGTATGAATGGATGCAGTTTCATCGTGAAGGTTTCCGCAAATACCTGCGTCATTATGTGGCGGCTGTGCGGTCGGAATATCCCGATTTCCAGATTTGCAGCAACTGGGCTTTCACACATCACATGGCAGAACCGGTCTCGGTGGCACTCGACTTCCTTTCGGGCGATTATTCACCCAACAACAGTATCAATGCCGCCCGTTACGCCGGACGTTATCTGGCTTCTCAGGGGATACCGTGGGATTTGATGGCGTGGAGTTTCTCCCATGCGCCCTTTCCGAGAGAGCAAAAACCGGCAATACAGCTCAAACGCGAGGCTGCCGTCGTGTTGGCGCTGGGAGGCGGATTCCAAGCCTACTATACCCAGAACCGCGACGGATCGGTAAGGCTGGACGAACTGGCGGTCATGGCGGAAGTTGCCAAATTTGCCCGCGAACGGCAACCATATTGTCATCATTCGGTACAGATTCCACAAGTTGCCCTGCTGTTGTCCACAAGTGATTATCAGCGAAGCGCGGGGAGTTTGTTCCCGCAATACAAAGGACATTCGCAAGGCGTACTTCAATGCCTGCTCGAAAGTCAGCACAGCGTAGATTTGATGGGCGAAGAAACATTGGCACCGGATATGAGCCGGTTTCCGCTGATCGTGATTCCTGAATGGAAATACATCTCGCCTGCGTTTCGTGTTGATCTGATAGCGTATGCCAAAGGCGGCGGCAGCCTGTTAATTATCGGACAGGAAACCTCCAAGCAGTTTGCCGAACTTGCCGGCATCAGTCTTGACGGCGATAAACAGACGATCCGGCAGCTGGATGCGGGAAAGATTGGATTCCTGCCGTTTGCTGTGGGTGATGCCTATGAAAAAGACGGCAGTGAAACGTTACGGAACCAGGTGAATGAAGCCGTGCGTCTGTTGTTCCCGAACCCGCCGGTTGAAGTCAGCGGTTCGCCATGGGTGGATGTGTCCGTCAGCCGGTTGAACGGCAAACGAATGGTACATCTGGTGAATACGTCAGGCGATCACAAAAATGTAGGGATTCTCCGGTCAATTGATCCGGTTGGTCCGTTGAAGGTGTCGATTCGTTGCGAGCAGAAACCGTCGCAGATTACGCTCCAACCGTCAGGTAAAACGTGTGATTTCACCTATTCGGATGGAAAAGCACAGTTGACTGTCGATGCGGTTGAAATATACGAAATATTGGTAGTGGAATAAATGTATCTATTCAGCGGAATGTTTCGACAAATCCCAACAAATGACCGAATAGATAAAAAAATTAAAATTCCCGCAATCCTTCCGCGCCTTCCGCGAATTTTCCACGCTTTTCCGCGTTAAAATTATTCCACTGGATAGTTGCAACAAAGGACTGAATAAATATGGAAATTTTGACCGAATTGTATTATTTTGCAGCAATTTTGGGCGAATTTGTATTTTTTTAAAGCATTCGGACGTGCAGAATGCCGAAATTGTAGAACAGCAACGACCAATTGTAGAACAGCAACGAGTAATTGTAGAACAGCAATGAGCAATTGTAGAACAGCAATGACTGATTGTAGAACAGCAATTGGTTAATGTAGAACAACAATTTTTCGATATTTTTGGGGTTTATGGTTGGTTTTCTGTTGTTTTGGGATTTTTACAAAGAAAATTCCAAAAGCGGAAAAAAGTAATTGTCTATATTATTAACCACTGAATACACGAAATACACGGAAGTTGTAATAGTAATAATGTTGACGTACAACTTTAAGGTTAGTTTTATTTATAGGGAATTAGGACACAAAAATATTTTTTTGTTATTATATTTATTTTATATCCTTAAAAAATAAACTTGTGATCTTATCAATTTACTAATTTCCGTGTGTTCCGTATATTCTGTGGTTAATAAAAAAATAGACAGTTACGGAAAAAGTCTTGTGGGAAATTGTTTCCGCCATAATCCCGTAATTTGTGTTGAGGCGGTTGTGGTTTGCGGGGCATCGTCACACACTCCAACCCCCAAACCACACTCCCAACCTACAAATCCCCGCTCACTCCGTCAGTGGTCTTGCCAATTGCTGAGAATATGATATTCTGTATGTGTCTTTTGACGATGTAAACAGGTTTGTTTCCTTAATTTTGTTGATGATCATGCGACACGTCATTTCCGTTCTTGTTCAGAATGTGCCGGGAGTCCTGTCCCATATTTCAGGAATGCTTGCCTCACGCGGGTACAATATTGATAGTTTGGCGGTCGGCGAAACCGAAAACAGCCAATTGTCCCGAATGACCTATGTTGTCGTCGGCGATGAACGAGTTCGGGAACAAGTTCTCAAACAACTCCGCAAAATTGTTACTGTCGTACGCGCCGAAGACCTCACCGATAAAAACCATGTTGAACGTGATTTGATGCTTATTAAAGTTGAGGCGTTGCCGGGCGCACGAAGCAAAATCCTCGAAATGGTCAATATCTTTCGTGCCAAAGTCGTTGACGTCAGCGATATCTCCATGATGATCGAAGTCTCCGGCAATGAATCAAAACTCATCAGCTTCGTCGATACAATGCGACCATTCGGGATTATTGAACTGGTTCGCAGCGGTGTTATCGCAATGCCAAGAAGTTGAACATTCGCCGCCAAACCAAAAATCCCTTATCACCGTATCACATTGAACCGCTTAATACCATGAAATATTTAATTACCGGAGGAGCCGGATTTATCGGTTCCAATCTTGCACGATATATTCTGGATAAAGGCTGCGATGTTGTTGTGCTCGACAACTTCGCCACCGGAAAACACGAAAATTTAACGGAAATTCAGAATCAAATTACAATTATCGAAGGCGATATTCGGAATCGTGAAAATGTTGATCGGGCGATACGGGGTTGTGCGGCGGTTTTTCATGAAGGGGCTTTGGGTTCGGTGCCGCGAAGTGTTGCGGATCCGGTAACGTCGCACGATGTGAATGTCAACGGCACGCTCACTGTTCTCGAATCCGCCCGTGCGGCGGGAGTTAAACGTATTGTGTTTGCCGCGTCCAGTTCGGCTTACGGAGAACAACCGGAATCGCCGAAAATCGAAACCATGACACCGCTTCCGATTAGCCCGTATGCCGCAAGCAAAACGGCTTGCGAAGCCTATTTGCAGGCGTATTCCGCCGCTTACGGAATGGAAACCGTTTCGTTGCGTTATTTCAATGTGTTCGGACCGCGCCAAGACCCGTTTGGGGCTTATGCCGCCGTCATTCCGGCGTTTGTCAGCAAAATATTGAGGAATGAAAAGCCGCAGGTGTTCGGTGACGGCGGACAAACGCGTGATTTTTGCTATATTGAAAACGTTTGTTATGCCAACTGGCTTGCCGCGCACGCTCCGCCGGAAAATTGTAATGGGCGACCTATCAACATTGCCTGCCATGCGGCGGTTTCACTGAATCAAATTTTGGAAAAGCTGAAATCGCTGATGAAGAGTGGGATTGAGGCGGAATATGGAGCAATGCGGGCGGGCGATGTTCGACATTCGCTGGCGGACATTTCGCTTGCTCAAAAAATGATTGGTTACAAACCGCTTGTGTATTTTGACGAAGGTCTTGAACGGGCAATTGATTGGTACACAACGCATCTATCTTAATGCAAAAGTATCTACACATTTTTTTGCATCTGTCTATTTTAATTTTAAGTTTTTTTTGTTATTTGGACGTACAGGTAACGTATCGCGTAATATTTTGAAGCGGTATTGCGTTGATGTTGAGAAGATAATTTATTTTTTGTTTTAATTATTGAGATTGCGCGATTTGAGATCGGGCGGTTTTAGAATTGCAAACAGAGAAACACCTTTCCGGTATGATTTTTTGACAAGTATCAAAATGTTTTTGAGTGAAAATTCTTTTAATCTCCGTTTTATCGTTCCAAATACGGAAATAATAATTCCGCGCCGTTCGGCACCGCGTTGTGATTTACTGATTCGTGCGGTTTTCCGGGCAAGCGCTTCACG
>JAITQV010000254.1 GCA_031288765.1 Planctomycetaceae bacterium | reverse complement strand
TGTACTGGTCGGCGTTAGCCGACATGGAATTTATGTCATGTTGGTTGTTTTGATTGCCTATCGGCAAGCGGCGTTTCGGCAAAACGCCACCTACCTTGTGATTGCCAAATTTTTAGGTTATTTTCATTTTTGATTAAGAAATCAAGAGATCGGCAACCCTTTGCCAAAATGTCGCAGCAACCCCCACCCTCAACCACACACTATTAACAACGATTGTATCTATTTTTTGGATAACGTCTCCGTATTTTAATGAATAAATTCCTAAAAAGATTCAAGTTGTAATACTTTCAAAGAAAAAATATGATAAAATTGAAAAATTGGTAATATTTTAGCAGAGTTTTCTTGAAAAGTTCGTAATCATCAAATAGGCAACCCTGCATCGGGAAACCTTGCCGGTGTTCACTGATCGAAAATTCTGTTATGTTGGTTGCTTCGGTTGCCGGTCGGTAAACGGTGTTTCGACGAAACATCGTCCGCCTTTTGAATTGTTCCTCAAAACGGTTCCCTAATTTCACAAGCCGTTCCGGTTTCAACCACAAACCACAAAATGAAAACCATAACCTATTCCAAAATATTAAGATTTTATCGAAAAAATCACGAGAAAATCACGCTTTCAATGACTCCCACACTTAATACATCCGTCATCACACCGGAAATTGCCCAACAATTACTGGAAGGGATGATCTCCCTCTCCCAGCAATCCACCTTCTCCGTCAATCCCCAAGGTGTCCTTCTCCATTTTGACGGAACCGAATGGAACGGACAACAAACAAACCGCCTCATCGGAACTTCCTGCTTCGAACTCTTCAAAAATTCCCCGAAAATCCTCGAATCCCTCCGTAACGCCCTCAACGGTATCCCCTGCGAATCCTTCGATTACCTCCACGAACGCCTTTTCCACTTCCAACTAATCCCCTTCCGAAAAAACGGAAATGTCGCCGGCGTAACCGGTTTTATTCGCGATAAAACGGAAACCTTACCGGAAAACAGCACAAATACAAAAAAACCAACGGAACCGGCGTACTTCGCTTTCGGTTCAACCTGCAACCTCAAAGATAAAAAACTTCTGACAATCAACTTGGAACAGCGTGAAAAAATCTTCGCCGCTGTTCTCGAAGCGTCCTGCGACGGTATCTTCATCGCCTCCGAAATCGGAAAAACCAACTTCTGCAATTCAACCTTCCTGCGTATGTTCAACGGTTATAACCCCAATTTTCAAAACCTTTCGCCGGAACAATTGCGGGAATACTGCGACCGTTATATCCTTAATGCCGATGAATTTGTCGAGAATATCGTTTTGATGCGAACTTCCCAAACAGAACGAAACGGCGTCGTGCAACTTCGGGACGGACGGTTTTATGAATGGCACGCCGTAGCAGTGCAAATGGACAACGAGAATAAAAAAATCACCCGAATCTGGACTTTTCACGATATTACCGAACAACACCGAACCGCCGAAATTCTTCAACAAAGCGAAAAACAATACCGCTTGCTCTTCAACTCTATGCCCATCGGCTTTCTCCTCTTTAATATTGATTTCGACGAAAACAGACAACCCGTCAATTTACACTGCACCGAACTTAACCCCGCCATGCTCCGTATCAGCCCCAAAAAACGTGAAGAAGTGCTTGGCGGCGATCCCTACGCCTTTTTTCACCCCGGCGCAAAACTTCTTTCCCACGATTTCGGCAAGAATTGGATCGTCAAGGCTTTACAGCAAACAGTCAGCGGAATTCAGGATTCTTATCTGACTTATGATCCGGGAACGGACGGCTATTATATGTTGTATGTTTTCTGCCCTCAGCCGGAACAAGTCGGTGTCTTTGTAACGGATGTTACCGCCTCAATACGTTCCGAACAAGCCGTGCGGGTCAAAGAATCACTCCTGAATAAAATTCTGGAAACTTCGGATGACGGAATTATTGCCTCACAAGATTCGGGAACTATCAGCCATACCAACACAAGAAGCTTACAACTGCTGACCTCTTTATTCGGAATCGACCTCAATAAAACCCCGCTGACGTTGAGTATCCTCCAAAAATACGCCGGTAAAGTCCTCCAAGAACCTCAACAATTTCTGGAAAAAACACGGCAGTTTTTGCGAAATAATATTTCCTTCGATTCCATCTTCAAAACGCGCGATAATCATATCCTTAACATCAGCACCCATACGGTAATTTCGTCGGATATGAAAATCAACCGGATATGGCGTTGCAAAGATATTACCGAAGAATGGTGCGCTACGGAAAAAATTCGGGAAAACGAAGAACAATACAGAATGCTCTTCACGTCCATGACCGATGCGGTGGTTCTTTTGGACGTAGTTTGGAATGATCGCAAAGAACCCGCCGATTTCCGCTTCGCTCAAGTCAATCCGAATTTTACCGACATGTTTCAGATTGCCAAAGAGCAGATTTTGCAACACTCTTTTCCCGAATTTTTCAAAGATAAAAATGTTCAGGTTCTTTCGCACGATTTCGGCGGGATATGGTGGGCGGGTTTGAACGCCGCCGCTATGGGAACTTCCGGGATTTACCACGTGAAGATAACGCTCAATAAAGAAACCCGATATTATAAAACGGTGATTTTTCCGTCCCGCAATCAGGTGGGAATCTTGTTGTATGACGAAACGGCGGAAGTTCTTTCGGAACGATCACTGCGCACCATGCAACTCGTGATTGACCATATCTCCGAACCCGTACTTTGGGTAAATTGGGACGGCGAAATTATTTACGCCAACGAAGCAGGAACAACCTTTTTGGGATTCGACCCCAATGAATCACCGCTCGGCAAAAAAATTTGGGAATTTGATATGAAGATAGCGCCGGAAAACTGGCAGGAATTTTTGGATAATTTCGGCGATGTCAAAATGAAACAGATCGAAACCCAATTAAAAACAATTCAACAGGAATTGATTCCGGTTTTGGTGGTCATCGATCTTTTGGAACAAAACGGCGAAAAATTCTTCGCAACTTGCTTTCATGATTTGCGTGAACAAATTAAACGGATTGAAGCGGAGCAGGCGTCGGTTGCCAAAACAAAATTCCTCGCCCACATGAGCCACGAAATCCGAACTCCGCTCAACGGTGTTATCGGGATGTCGGACTTGTTGCTGGGAACCGACCTAAACCCGAAACAAAGAGAATATGCGGAATTAGCCAGAGTTTCGGGGCGGTATTTGCTTTCGCTGATCAACGATATTCTGGATTTCTCGAAAATTGAAGCGGGAAAACTGGAAATCGAACATGTCGAATTTGATTTGCCCGAATTGATTGAATCGGTTCTTGGAATTGTGGCAGCCCGCGCTCAAGACAACGATTTGGAGCTTTGCGGATTATTTTTGACGGATGTTCCGCGGCATGTTGTGGGCGATTCGGGGCGTATCCGGCAAATTCTGGTCAACCTGTTAAGCAATGCCGTTAAATTTACTTCGTTTGGCGGAGTCCGTTTGGTTGTTGCGGTGGAAGAACGAAAAGAAAAGGAAGGAATTTTATGCTGTATCACGCGGTTTGAGGTAACAGATTCGGGAATCGGGATTCCGAAAGAACGCATGGATCGTTTGTTCCAATCGTTTTCGCAAGTAGATTCGTCGCAAGCAAGAAAATACGGAGGAACCGGTCTTGGTTTAGCCATTTCGAAAGAATTGGTTCATTTAATGGGCGGAAAAATCGGAGTGGAAAGTCAGGAAGGTTGCGGTTCTACTTTCTGGTTTAGACTTCCGCTGCAATGTACCGGCGACGGAGCGTCGGTAAGCGGTATTTTCAGGCACGGACATCTGGAACTGACTGATTTGAAAGCTCTTGTCGTGGACGAAAATGAAGTGTTGCGGAATGTCTTGCTGCATCAATTGGAAACTTGGGGAATGAAAGCCGATGTAGTTTCAAACCGTTCTCAGGCGATTGAGGCGATTCGGCGGGCTGTTCTGGAAAACCAACCGTATCGAATTGCGATTATTGATCATCGTCTTGAAGACGGGTTGGGGGCGGAACTGGTGAATGATATTAAAAACGATCCGCAATTCAAACATACTGCCGTAATTATGTTGGTGCCGCTTTCCGAAGATTCGCAGGAAACACAAACGGAAAACGCCGACCGGTATGTGAACAAACCGGTTTTCGGTTCTGCTTTATTCAATGCGATTATTGGTATTCTGACGGGTATTACGGACACGCCGTCAAAACACAATAAATTGCGCCGCAACGAATTGCGTAAGGAATGGGCGGAAGATCAATCGCTTAAACGGATTTTGAACAGTTTTTCCGGCGAAGGCGGCGAACCGCAAAACACGCAGCCCAATGATAATCGCCCATTGATTTTGGTTGCGGAGGATAATCGAGTGAATCAGATCGTGGTTAGCGAAATTCTTACGCAGGCGGGTTATCGTTTTGAGTTGGTCGGGAATGGGCAAAAGGCGTGTGAAGCGGTTATGAATCAGAATTTCTCATTGATTTTGATGGATTGTCAAATGCCGGAGATGGACGGGTTTCAGGCGACGAAGGTTATTCGGGAGATGGAAGCGGAAACCGAAACCAACCAATCCAAAACCGCACACAACGGACGAATACCTATAATTGCGTTGACGGCGAATGCAACACAAGGTGATCAGGAATTGTGTATTGAGGCGGGGATGGATGCTTATTGCAGCAAACCCATCAATGCTTCAAAATTGATTGAAGTGATCAAAGAGCAATTATTAGTGGGCAGATAAGGGGTGTGGTGTGCATAACCGGCGGTGAAACGTGTTGCAACCGCCGAAATTTGCCAACAAAAGGTAGGCAACGTTTCGCCGAAACATCGCAATGTAGGGGCGAAAGATTTTTCGCCCCTACCACATATCCGAAGGTCGGCTGACGCCGACGCAACCCTTCGGCGAAGGGTTGCCTACCTTGGGGATTCCGATCCGTAAGTTGTGCTATGCTTCACCGCCGGTTATGCACATCTCACCCTACTCTACGGGCTTAGGAAAAAACGAAGTTTTCTTGCATCATTGTTTAATAAAGGACTGAATAGATACAATTTTAGTTATTTTACCGTTTGTTTTGGCAATTTGAATAGTTTTTTATTTTATT
>JAITQV010000218.1 GCA_031288765.1 Planctomycetaceae bacterium | reverse complement strand
CATCGCCTACCTTTTGATTTCCTAATCAAAAACAAAAACAACCGAAAAATTGGACAATCACAAGGTAAGCAATGTTTTAGTTAATAGTTTAGAGTGAATGGTTAATAGTGCCGCAAGCGGAATCATTGCATTGCAATAGAAAATTCCGCCGGCATATTATGAAACCGGCATATTGTGAAAAATGCCCCCAAATTTACAACTTTTTGAAATCGTCTTTGAGTGAACGGTACAAACCTTGATAAACCGGCATTGCCCTATCATACACCTTTTTGGCGGCAGGTTTGGGTTTTGTTTCCTTAACAACTTTGATTACGGCATTGCAGGCTTCCTGAATATTTTTGAACGCACCCGCCCCAACCGCCGCAAGCAACGCAACACCAAAAGCCGGACCTTCTTCCGTGTTGATGGTAACAACACGTTGCCCAAACACATCGGCTTGGATTTGCCGCCAGAACAGACTCTTCGAACCGCCGCCCGACGCACGAATCTGTCCGACCGGAATACCCAACCCCTGAAAAATTTCAAGCGAATCACGCATCGAAAATGTAACACCCTCCATAATACTCCGAACAAGATGCGAACGCCGATGAGCCAGCGTTAAACCGACAAAACAACCGCGTGCAAAAGGATCTGCATGAGGAGTCCGTTCGCCGCTTAAATACGGCAAAAAATATAACCCCTCACTTCCCGGCGGCGTTTTTTCCGCTTCGGCTGTCAATAAATCATACACATCCGCTTTTTTCCTTTTGGCTTCAACAATAAGCTCCGAACAAAGAGCATTGCGAAACCATTGGAGCGAACCGCCGGATGATAAATTGACTCCCATTAAATGCCATTTGCCGCGAACCGCATGACAAAAAGTGTGAACCCGACCAAGCGGATCAATTTTGATTTCATCACTGTACACAAACATAACACCGGATGTTCCGATAGACGTGGACAAAATCCCCTCATTGACGATTCCGTTACCGATAGCCCCCGCAGCACAGTCTCCCGCCCCCCCAACAACCAAACAATCCGTTGTTAAACCGAGTTGTTTGGCGGCACGGGATGTTAATTTACCGGTTACGTCTTCGGATTCGTACACGCGCCCCAAAAGATCAATATCCAATTGCAATGCCGAAAGTAATTGTGTTGACCAGTTACGCCGAGAAATATCCAGCAAAAGCATTCCGCCGGCATCGCTTACCTCCGTCGCATATTCTCCCGTTAAACGCCGCCGGATTTCGTCTTTCGGCAGTAATACTTTGCGGAGTTTCTCGAAATGTTTGGGTTCGTTGTTCCGCAGCCAAAGAATTTTCGGAGCCGTAAAACCCGTCAACGCCGGATTGGCAACCAACCGAATCAACTCTTCACGCCCCCCCACAGACGTTTCAATCTCTTGACATTCTTTAACCGTGCGTTGGTCATTCCAAAGAATTGCCCGCCGAATCACTTTGTCGTTTTTGTCAAGAAAAACACTGCCGTGCATTTGACCGGACAACCCAATGGCTTTAACATCCTTTGGTTTGAGGCGTGCTTTTTTGAGGACGTTATGAACGGTTTTAACGGTTGCGTTCCACCAATCGTCGGGTTCCTGTTCACTCCAAAGCGGTTTGGGGGCGAAACAGCAATATTCCTGAATATCACTTGCCAGAATTTTGCCGTTTGCGTCGATTGCCAATGTTTTTGTGCCGGACGTCCCAATATCAATTCCAAGAAAAATCATAGTTCGGAACCGTAAATCTTATACGGTTTATTTGTTATAGTGTTGTTATACTTATTTGTTGCAAAACCGCACCGGTTACAACATAACAGGAAATGAATAGTATAGAGCAATGAACCGGAATATGTCAAGTATCAAAAAATTATATCTCTGTTCAACATAACCTATTCAACATAACCTGCTCAACATAATTTGTTGTGTTGCGGTAAGCCGGTTTATAATATTGGTCTATTTATTAACCGTTGAATAGATACTTTTTTTGGCAACGTCTTGTTTATTCCTGCCAATCTGGTATTTTATACCTCTTGAATTACATCTTTGGAGTTGTAATTCGGACGGCAGTTGCCGGAATTTCAATGTTATGAGGAGGAACAAGTTCGTTTTTTCTCGTTTTAACTTTTTCCTTTCCATTTTCACGACAGGAGTATTGTTATGAACATCAAATTGTTTCGTATTTTCACGTTGTTTGTGTCCCTTTTACTTTTTCCATTTCTTGTCCATGCGGTAGAGCCGTTGGCGAAACCGGTAAAGGCGATTATTTTACCGGATAACGCGTTGCATCCCGACGGCATGACCGTGAATCCCCAAACCGGCGACATTATTCTTGCCGTTCCGGTGATTGGCGACAAAGGCAACGCATGGCTTCTGAAAATTGATGCCGAAGATAATGTGTCAAATTATTTTGAACTTCCCGCTCATCCCGAAACAGGTCGTGTTACACCGCTTGGTATTTCGTTTGGACCGGACGGTAATCTTTATATTGCCGACAGCCAATGTCTTGGCGGCAATCCGAATCATAAATCACGCTTGCTCCGTGTTGTCCATGAAGAGGGAAAACCGGTTCGCGCGGAAATTTTGGTGACGGGAATCACGCAGGCGAACGGGCTGGAAATTTTCGGAGACAAGATATATGTTGCGGAAACGCAGGTTGATCCGGCGATTGTGGAAATGCCGATGACCAGCGGTGTGTTTTGTTTTGATATTGCGGAATTTAAAGGAGAACTTCAAGTTGTCCGGCGCGGACGTTATCGTACACATGCTCCGGGACCGCCTCCGGTTTTGCACGTTTTGCCGTATCAGAAAGACCCGCATTTCATTTTCAGTTTCCAAACAACCGATGCCGACCGGAACGGACAACAAAAAGTCGGAGCGAATGGAATCGGACTTTCAAAAGAAGGACTGCTTTATGTTGCCAATTTCGGCGACAAAAAAATCATTGAAGTCAAATTGGCAAAAGACGGTAAAACTGTTGTTTCCCATCGTGATATTAATGACGGTAAAGGACCGAATGAAAGTGTTGACGGACTTAAAGTTTGTCCGAAGGGTTATATCTTTTTTGCCGATTACGTCGGCAACGCTGTTTGTGTAACAAATCCGGCAAACGGCAAAACGGTTTTGATTGCCCAAAACCCAACGAATCCGAATTCCGAAGCCAAAACAACCGGAGCGTTTGATCGTTGTTCCGAAGTGTGTTTGCGCGGCGGAAAACTTTATGTTGCCAATATTGATCTTGAAGACAATAATGCTCCGCATACTGTGAGTGTTATTGATCTAACCGGAATTGATTTTGACGCTTTGTTGAAATAAATTTCCGCAGTTTAACATAGAAATTTCCGTAGGAAATTCCTTATCAATAGAAAAAACGTATCTATTCAGTTACTTGAAAAGAGGGTTTTCAGCCCTAGTTTCAAGTAACTGAATAGATTTTAGATTTTTTGTTGTGTTTTCAAGAAGGCGATCACTTCTTCGGCAAGTTGTTGAGCCGTTTTTGTTCCGCCGTCAAGAACCAATTCGGGATTGATTGGGGCTTCGTAAGGGTCGTCAATTCCGGTAAAACCTTTGAGTTCGCCGGCACGGGCTTTTTTGTACAACCCCTTCGGATCACGTTGTTCGCAAATCTCAATCGGCGTATCAACAAAAATTTCAATGAAATCACCTTGCGGCAATGATTTTCGTACACGGTCGCGGTCAATACGGTACGGACTGATAAACGCCGTAACAGCAATAAGACCGGCTTCGGCAAACAGTTTGGCAACCGCTCCAATCCGGCGGATATTTTCTTCCCGGTCTTGGGCGGAAAAACCAAGACCGAAACGTTTCGCAAATTCTTCTCCGTGAATCTCTTTCAAGATTCCCGGACCGGCATTGAGACCATGCCGGACGTTATCGCCGTCCAGCACAAAACTATGCTTCCCCGATTTGTGCAGCAAATGATCCGCCAAATTGGCAATCGTACTCTTGCCGCAAGCACTTAAACCGGTAAACCAAAGAACACAACCTTTGTTGTTGTTAAGAGTTTCACGTTCCTGCCGAGAAACGGCATGTTCGTGCCAATGAACTTCTATGTTGGACATTTGATTAAATTAAAAGTTGAAAATTAAAGGTTAAAAAGGTTAAAACGGACAGTTACGGAATCAAATCCAATACGGCAACGCCGCAACAAAAATTTCGTCTTATTTCGGTAATTCGTGATACGCGATTTATATTTGTAATTATTACTCCAAACTTTCAAATCGCTTTTACGTTTAATCTTTGCGGTTCAAATCAAAAGGCTGTTGCAATATTGCCGAATTATTTTTTTCTTCTGCTGCGCTTAATCGGGAATAAACCGGTTGGAGCGACCAACAATTTTCCGTAATTTTTTGACGGTCAATCTGTTCGGCAGCGATTATTCCGGCGGCGGAGGCTTTTGGAAACCAAAATTGCTCGTTTGCCAAAAGAACATTTTTTGGCGCTTTACCGCCCCAACGTTCCAAAGCGGGTCCGGTCAACACTACATTTTCCAAGTGTTCGGTTTGTTCCCACCAATCGGTAACACGAATCAATTTCGGTTGACTAACGGCTTTGTAACCGGTTTCCGTCTTTTTGAACAAGGCGGTAACCGCTTCGCTGCGTTGGGCGTCCACTCCGATAGAGAGATAATCGTTGCTAAAATGAGAACACATTTCGGCAATTGTATCGAAGGTACTGACACCGACCATTTCCGCTCCCACAGCATAAGCAAATATTTTAGCCGTTGTAACTCCAACCCGCAGTCCGGTAAACGAACCGGGACCAACTACAACCGCAACAACCGTAATATTATTCGGAACAATATTCGTTTCCCGAAACAACGAATTGATTGCGGGGGCGAGCGTTCGCGAACTGCGCCATTCGTGCGGCAATTGGGTTTCCGCAAGAATGTCTTTTCCGGTTAGGATTGCAACACTACCGTATTTTTCCGTTGTTTCCAAAGCAAGCAGGATATTCATTTCATACTAATTCTATCGGAAAGCAGAAAACAGAGAATAGGGGGTGAAATGAAAAGATTCGTAATTATTCGGCGGAGGAAAATTCCAATGACCGATTGGAGAAATCCAGCCGCCAATTGGTAAATTTCAATGATCGATTGGAGAATTCCAATCACCAATTGGTAAATTTCTATGATTGATTGGAGAATAGCAATGAGTAATTGGAGAATAGTAATGACCAATTGGAGAATAGTAATGAGTAATTGGAGAATAGTAATGAGCAATTGGAGAATAGTAACGAGCAATTGGAGAATAGTAATGAGCAATTGGAGAATAGTAATGACCAATTGGAGAATGGTAATTGCCAATTGGAGAATGGTAATTACTGCATTTTTCCTGTCTTAATGCTTCAAAAAGATACAAATTTGCCCAAAATTGCTGTAAAATGAATCATTTGGCTGAATAATTGCGGAAAAGGGCGTTTTTAGAATATCTCCGAAACTTATTTTTCCCAAATTAAGCAATTTATCAAAATACTCAAAAAAGGTGTATAGATACTATTGTTTACTGAGGGCGGCATGTTGGCGGAAAAAAACCGGAAGTGGGAAAAAACCGGAAAAATCATTAAATTTTATCTATTCTATTTAATGAGTAAATTCAAAATAACCGATATAGTATGTAGCGGATTTTATAGTCAAAGAAACCCAAAGTGCGTAACCATTAACTTGTTTCGTCAAAAGTTGTTCATAACGAAGTACAAGAAATATGCCCTTTCAAACGATTTATACATCAGGAACCGGTATGTTGGGCATGGAAAAAAAGCTCAACACCATCGCAAATAATCTTTCGAATATGGAAACAACCGCGTATAAAAAACAACGTTGTAATTTCGAAGATTTGTATTACGATAATCTGCGTTATCCGGGTTCGCAGGATGTTAATGGAGAATTTGCCGCTACAGGTATTGCTATTGGCGTTGGAACACGTGTAACAAGTGTTCAGTCTGTTTTTTCCGAAGGTTCCCTGACCGAAACAGGACGCGACCTTGATGTTGCAATTACCGGCGATGGTTTTTTTCAATGTACTGATCCGTTTTCCGGGGAAACATTTTATACGAGGGCAGGAAATTTCAGTATCAATCCAGCCGGTATGTTGGTTGTGGGAAGCAGTCATACCGGACGTTTGCTCATGCCCAATGTCCAAATTCCCGACGGCGTACAAAAAGTTCAAATTGATGACAGCGGTATCGTTTGGGTTGTGCAAAACGGTGAAGTCCAGCAACTTCAAAATATCGCTCAAATCGAATTGGCAACCTTTATCAATCCCGAAGGTTTACTTCGCGTCGGGGAAAATATGTATCGTGTAACACAAGCGTCCGGTGAGGCGGTATTGAATAATCCGGGTATTAACGGTACGGGAATGTTGAAAGCACAACATCTCGAAATGTCAAACGTTTCTCCGGTAATCGAATTGGTCGATATGATCACTTCACAGCGTGCCTACGAACTCAACAGCAAAGCAACACAAACCGGCGATCAATTGTTACAAACGGTGATCAGTATCAAACGATAAATATCAGTTGAAAGCGGAGAGCGGATAGTTGACAATGTTTTCCTTTGAAACTTTATTTTTATAACAACCACAAATATAAAACAACAAAACCGTGAGGTTATCCGAATTAAAGAGGTTATTATGTTAAAGCGGTTACAACATTTATCGGGGACGCATTTTTTGTTTTCCAGTGTTTTCACGGCTGTTTTTACGGCAGTTTTTATGACTGTTTTTACGGCTGTTTTTGTTGCGGTTGGCGATTCCTGTTTTATGTTTTGTGCATTCGGAGCCGAATTACGGCTTCGGACGGAACCGGTTCGATGTTCGCAGAATCTTGTAACGCTGACGGATATTGCGGAAATTATTCCGGCGGCAAACGAACCGGTACAACAAATAGAACGGTTACGGCAAACTGTTTTGTTTACCGCTCCGGCACGCGGAGAACAACGATCCGTAACACGAATTGAATTACGCGACATTTTATCCCGTTTGGGGTTTAGTTCCGTACAACATCAATTGACCGGAGCCGCCAAAATTAGTGTGGTCAACGAATCGAATAATAATTCTGCGGTTGTTCCGGCTTCATATACTTTTGTGAAAAACGAAACCAATTTAACGCCGCTGGTAATATCCGCCACAAATCCGCTTCGAAAACAATCCGTAACACCGCAGCTGATTAAAACGTTGGAGCAGCAAATTGCCGATGCGGTTGTTGTTTATCTGAATCATTGTACAACAATTGAAACAGGAAAAGTATCGAATGATCCATGGAAAGTTACGGTAAAATTGACACAAGATCAAGCGCGGTTGTTTGCCACAAACGGACAGATTGAGGAAATTTTCGGCGATTCGCCGGATCAATGGAATCCTTCGTCCGGTCATCAACGTTTCGGCATCCGAATGCAAGGGCTTGATTCGGCAACGCAACAAAATGTTGTGGTAACAGTGGATACTGTTGTTGAATTACCGCAACAGGCGGTTGTGTTACGGCGTTCACTGCCGAAAGGTTACATTATTGACGAGTCGGATGTTCTGTTGCGGCGTATGGAAAATATTCGTGATGAAAACTTTTTCATTGATATTGCGGAAGTGGTTGGGAAGGAAACAACCGGCGCTGTGCGGGAACGAAGTGTTTTAACTTCGGGGATGATTAAAAAGCCGACATGGGTTCGCAAAGGAGATATTGTTACAGTCCGGCTGCTGAATAACGGAATTTCCGTACGAACCGAAGGTGTTGCGAAAAGCGACGGCACACAAGGCGATACCATTCAAATTGAAACAATCCGTCCCAATAACGGAAAACGGAATACCGCAAACACAAAAAATGAAACGTCAACATTTCTTGCACGGGTTTGTGATCCGAAAACGGTTGAAGTTTTCGCCAGCGGCATTATCGTTGAATAATAATAATAATAATAATAAGAAGGAGAAAGGTAATGTTAAAAAGTGTAATTTTCCAATCACGGTTTTTGATTTATTATTCGTTTTTTTGTGTTTTGTTTATTGTTTCCGATATTTTTGCGCAATCCGGTTCATTGGGCGGTTCGACGGTGTTGACTCGTGAAAGCGGCAGACCGTTGAAAATGTCGGAAGCGTCATTAACTTGGGAAGCGGCTCCGCGCCAAAAAGTGTACAAAGAGCATGACATTATTCATGTACATTATAAAGATCAGTGGAATTACAATAATGTTGCCAATAATCAGCGGAAAAAGAGTGTCAAAACCAGTGCGAAACTTACCGGCTGGTTTAAGTGGTCTAACCTTTTTTCCATGCCGGTGAAATCGGACGCCGAACTGCCGGAAATCGGCGGTGAACTCGATCACAAAACACAAAGTCAAGGAAATTTGTTGCG
>JAITQV010000107.1 GCA_031288765.1 Planctomycetaceae bacterium | reverse complement strand
GGTAGTTGATCGAACAGAGAGTCCTTGGGATGATCCTGATCGGCGCCCCTCCCATCGCGACAAACGTAACTACTTAAAATTCAAAGTTTTGGAAGAAAAATTAAAGATACTTCTCCGTTTCGGGCAGAACCCTCAAAAAATATTCGAGGAAATCAAAGATCTGATTCCGGCTGTCTGAGAAATTTGAGCAATAAATGATTCAGATGGACGAAACAATAATTCCATCCGCATAATTTTACTGTCTTTTCGGGACAATGATTATCAGCGGGCACTACCATTCCGCATCGTTACAATTTACTAAAGAATTGACAGCTGAAAACAAAAATTTTTGGAAAGTACAGATTATAGAAAATAAAACTAAATTCGTAAAGACCACTTTTTAAATAGACAGGTACTTTAATTTATCGGATTACTTTCTTCGGCAGCAAAGGATGGTAATGTCATCCGATTGGCTTCTGCCATCCGTGAATTGTTGAACCGCCGTGATCACTCTGGAAATCGTCTCACGGGAAAACTCTGTACAATGTATTTTTTTCGCAACAATAATTAAACGATTTTCGCCAAATAACAGATCGTCAGAGGACATCGCTTCTGTTATTCCATCCGTGTAGAAAATTAAACGGTCATTGTGTTCCAAATATAATTTGTTTATCGGGAATGTCAGATCGGAAAAAACTCCAACCACAGTACTCTTCGTTTTCGATTCATAAACACATTCACCGTTTGACCGGCAGAGTAACGGAGGATTATGTCCGCCGTTACAATAAATTACTTCACCGGTTTGCGGATCAACAATTCCCATGATAATTGTAACAAATGTGCTTTCCGGATTCATTGCCGTAAGACTGTTGTTGAGCCAGTACATTAGTTTTTCCGGTGGCATTTGTTTTCTGCCTGACCGGATCAGCGTTAACACCATTGTCATAAACAACGCCGCCGGAATCCCCTTGCCGGAAACATCGCCCACAGCGAAAAAAATACGTCCGTCATCGAACAGTACATAATCGTACAAATCGCCGGCGGCAAACCGTGCCGGTAACAGTTTTGCCGCCAATTCTATTCCGTCTAATTCCAAATCTTGTGTCGGCAGATAGCTTGCCTGCATCTTGCCGGCAATCCGCATTTCACTTTCCGCCTGTTCCTTCTCGCTCGTCGTCAACCGCAATTCCGTAATGTATTCCATCAATTCCACCTGCATCCGATCAATATCCGCCGCAAGACGAAAACTCTCATTCCGGTTCTTCGGTGACCGGTCAATCAGCTCCAACGGCATCCGCATGTCCGGCGAAAAATCCGACTCAATTAAACGTATCGTATAATCACTTAACTTCCGAATCGGCGCAACAAAACGTTTCGAAATAAACCAACTGATAAGAATACAAATACCAAACGAAATTAATGCAATCTCCAGAAATGTAAAAAACGCATCCCTTTTTATTTTCTGAACCAATGTCATCTCAATGTCCGCTCCAAGAACATAAGGACGGTTCAACGAAGTATATCGGCACAAAAAAGCACTGCGTGTGTATCCGTAATCGTCAACTCCTTCGTTAAATCGAAGCTGTCCATCGTGTAACGTTTTGACAATATCAGGATGCGGACGACGATAAACCACATTATGCCCTTTTTCCGGTTCCTCTTCGGTAGCTTCGTCGGTGGCAATGACAAGGATATATTGATTGGTCGGCTGATCATAAGCAACAACATACAAAATCGACATTCCCGAATTTTTCAGCAAAACAAGAATCTCCCGTAACACATTGCGTTTTTCTTCAAGCGTGATATTTTCGTAATTCATACTCCGGTCAATAAAATCCGGCGGGAGCAATTGATCAATAGTTACCGCAGCAAAAAGAAGATGTTTATCGAGACTGTGAAGCAACGCTTTTTGCGTGACGTAATAGCCGTAATACAGATACAGAACGGCAGAAAAAATACTGACACTCAAAAATGCCAACAACAAACGGTTACGAATACTTAATCGGCGAAATAGAATTGACATTGCAATAATAAACCATTTTTTATTTCAAAAATCGAGGTGAAAATAAGGTTTGTTGAAATGATAATATACCTTCTTGCAAATTCAGCTGAAATATTATTGGACTTTTATTTTTACTGCGGCAGCACCTTCTAATGTTTTAATAATGGGAGCATTGTAAAATGGACCAGGTTGTTGATAAGTTCCGATTCTTTGCCCCGGCAAACCGATATGGAAATTCGATAAAAGCATTATATCAGAAATTTCACAAAGTTGTCCGTCAATCTCCCCACACAAAATCATTTTATCGTTTGCTGTACAATAAGCCCGAAACCGGCAATCAAGTTTTCGGTTGGTATCGGTTGCCCAATGAATCACAGATTCACGAACCGCATCCTGATGTGTTGCATAAGTCCGTAACGCTTCATCCTGAGACTCACCGAGCATCGGTTTGCCGGACGCAAAATCGTCAAGAACCCGTCGGAAAATTAATAAACAGTTGCCGATCAGTTGTTCATAAACAATCATCGGAGTCATATTTTCAGGAAGATCCACCACTTCACCACACGCCAGAATATTGCCGGTGTCAAGCTTTTCAGTAAGATAATGAATTGTCCCCCAACTTTTGCGGCGGTCTGTGAGAACATGAAAACGCTCGGCTTCGTAACCGGTCAATATCGGTAACGGCGAAGGATGAATATTAATAAAACGAAAACGCGGTATTTCAATAACAGAAGATGGAAGCCAGCCGGAATAAAACGAAACTCCAAGATCAAAAGAAATACGTTTCAAATAATTAAGGTCTTTCGTAAACCGGTGTTCAACGGTTTTTCGGCGAATTTCATGATAATTACCGTAAAGAGAATCAGGTAAAGAAATTGTTGGTATTCCGTGTTGCCGAAGTGGAGGATACAACAAAACCGGATCATCCGGCTCCGCAAAAACCACCGCAAGTTGATGCGGCGATTGCAAAATCGTAAGAATAATTTCCAACGCCATATCCTTTGCCCCGCCAAATAAACGGGAAGAACCAATAATTATTCCAATGCGAAGACTCATATAATTAATTGTATCGTAATATTTCAGTAGAATGTTGTTTTGTGAAATAAGGCTGAAAGCCTTGAATCATTAACGTAGGGCATCGCCCTACGACAATGATACCCAATAACTCAAGCCCCGAAAGGTAGGGTGTTCAAAATTATTCAAAATTAGGTTTTTTTATTTTCAAATGTATAAATACTCCTTTAATAAAAAAGAAATTCATTTCCACAAGTTCTTAACAATAAATAAGTTATCAAAATGACTATTATAAGCTTTTTTCACTGAAAATAAATGAACCCTAAAATTTTGAACACCCTACCTTTCAGGGCTTAAATTTATATGTATCCCTTATTCGTAGGGCGTTGCCCTACGCTAAGATATTAAGGGCTTTCAGCCCTAGACAATCGAAACATCCAATATTGTACAAATTCCCTGTCGGCTAACGCCGACGCAATCATGGGTGAAAGCCCTTCG
>JAITQV010000104.1 GCA_031288765.1 Planctomycetaceae bacterium | reverse complement strand
TGAAGGGCTTTCAGCCCTATTGTCCAAACCGAATACCTTAAAACTATGAACCGTTTAATTTTCAAGATAGATACGCCGTTCAGAAAGATAAACGTGTTGTTCGGAGGGGCAAACGCGCCACGCGGTCTTGCAAACGCGCCGTGCGGTCTTGTAAACGCGTCCCGCGGTCTTGCAAACGCGCCACGCGTTCTTGCAAACGCGTCACGCGTGGGCACAAACGCGTCACGCGGTCTTGCAAACGCGCCACGCGTGGGAGTATCTGCGCCTCGCGGGGGAGTATCTGCGCCGCGCGGGGGAGTATCTGCGCCGTGCGGGGGAGTATCTGCGCCACGCGTGGGAGTATCTGCGCCGTGCGGGGGAGTATCTGCGCCGTGCGGGGGAGTATCTGCGCCACGCGGGGGAGTATCTGCGCCACGCGTTTTGGCGAACGCGTCGAAAGTTTGCCAACAAAAGGTAGGCAATCGCTCGCCGAGCGATTGCTTGCCGATAGGCAACCCCAATAACCAACATAATATAAATTCACTGTCGGCTAACGCCGACGCAACCCTTCGGCGAAGGGTTGCCTACCTTGTGATTGCCTACCTTTTGTTGGGTTGGAGATTTTTTACTTATTTTAACAATTAATTTTAAAGGAGATTTTTATGCCAGCTCATAAAGATTGGCTGCCTCATAGCCGAGCAGCCCAAATCGATATGGCGCGGGATTGGAGTTCGGTTTTGAACGCCGCCACAATTGCCGCTTGGAAAATTCCCGAAGCGGATGTTACGGAGTTGGATGATTTGCTGACTGCGGCTGAAGAAATGCTGAAATTGGTTACCTCCAAAGATCGGACGGAAACCATTACCGCCCAATGCAATGAAGCGTTCGCCGCTTTAATTGAGAAAATGCGGTATATCAAGAGTCATTATTTTCTTGTTCCGCCGTTGTTGAATTCGGATTTGGTGTCCCTCCAACTAACCCCGAAAGAAACAAGCCATACGCCGGTTCCTCCGCCAACCGACCAAGCGGCAGCCGATGTTTCCCATCCGGGCGAACATTTGGTAAAACTCCGGCTTCACGCGGTTGCGGCATCAACCCCCAATCCGCATCGAAGCGATTACGGATTCCGAATTTATTACGGCGTTTTGCCGCTTCCCGGAACCGTTTCCAATGTCCCGATTTCACGAAGGGAGTTGGTTCAAGTTCCGGTTTCCGGCGATGAACTTCCGCATTCGCGTTTTACCCGCCGGAGAGAAGAACTCTTCGATTTTCCGCAAGAAGACAGAGGAAAAAACGTGTACTTTTGTATCCGTTATGAAAACGCCAAAGGAGAACCCGGACCTTGGGGTCCCCTCTTTTCCGCGATCATTTCCTAAACAAGTATAATTCACAAAGCAGGCAAACCAATTGTTTGCCCTGCAAATTTCCGCCAGCCGTTTGTTGTCCGTAACCATTCAATAACAATGTATCAGCGTAGTTTTTCAATATTATCGCCTGAAAACAGTTTGCTTTTTGTTGTCGATATTCAGGAACGGCTGATGCCGGTAATTAACAAAAGCAGTACGGTTATTTTCAACACACGGCGGCTTCTTAATTCCGCACAACTATTGGGGATTCCCGTTATTGTTTCGGAACAATACCCCAAAGGACTCGGTAACACGGTAACCGAAATTGCTCAGGCAATTCCCAAAACAACTCCGGTTATCGCTAAACAATCGTTCAGCGTTTGTGCGGTTGAAGAAGTTCGCAAGGAACTCGAAAAATACCCCGCTCCTAAAATTATCCTTTGCGGGGTCGAAACTCATGTCTGTATTTTACAATCAACTTTCGATCTTTTGACAATGGGAAAAGATGTTGTTTTGGCTGTTGATGCTGTCGGAAGCCGGTTTCCTATCGATGAAGAAATAGCACTTCGCCGTTTGGAATCGTCCGGCGTGACTTTGGCAACCACCGAATCCGTCATGTTCGAATGGTGCGGCACTTCGGAACATCCGCACTTCAAAACCATTAGCCGGTTTGCAAAAGAACAAGCAGAATCCCGATTGCCCGAACATTCCGAGTCAATAAAATAAAAAGGAACCAAACAACAACCGAATATGTCTATTAAAATTGTTACTGTCAATGAATTTTGATTCTTCCGCCAATTTGAAATTACAGGACACCGATGTTCGTCTGATGCTTGCGGTACAGCAGGACGACGCTTCGGCGTTTGAAGAATTGATGCTGCGTTATCAAAACCGCGTTCTTGCCCTACTCCGCCACATGATCGGTAATCGTGATACGGCAGAAGACTTAACACAAGATGTTTTTCTGCGGATTTTTCGTGCAAGAAAAAATTACCAGCCGGAAGCAAAATTCACAACATGGCTCTTTACCATCGCAAACAATGTTGCGTTAAATGCGCTGCGGGCGCGCCGCCGAAAACCGGAAGTACAACTCAGTTCCAATAATAAAGATGACCCCAATAATCAAAAACATTTACCCGAAGAATTGATCCTCGCCGGCAGCGGAGCCATCCCCACCCGACAACTCGATAAACTCGAAATAAAACAAATGGTTCAATCGGCAATCGATTCTCTGGGGGAACGCCAGCGAATGGCAATATTGCTCCATAAATTTGAAGGAATGAGTTATATTGAGATTGCCGAAACAATGGAAATGACTCCGCAAGGTGTTAAATCACTCCTTTGCCGCGCCCGATTAAACCTCCGCGATTCCCTGCAAGGATATATGCAACGCGGAAAAAAAGTTAAAAACTAAAAATCAAAACAATAACGTTCTATTTATCAGGACGGCGGTCTTTATTAAAATAAATAGCCGTCAATACCGGTTATTATCAACAAGCTAAGTAAGTTCAATGAGTTTTTGGCAAAACAAAACCGTTCTTGTAACAGGCGGATCGAGCGGTTTGGGACGGATCATTGCTGAGGAATTTTTTCACGCCGGAGCTAAACTGACAATTGCCGGACTGGAAAAGAATGATGTTGAAAACGCGGCGCAGGAAATCGGTTCTGATGTTTTGGCGGTTCATGCCGATATTACGAAACAGGATGACGTGAACCGGATTTTCGAAACAATCCGTACACATTGGGGCGGACTGGATGTGTTGGTCAACAACGCCGGACGTTCCATGCGCGGTAAAGTTCTGGATACAACCCCCGAACAATTCCAATCTCTTTTTGATTTGAATGTTTTGGGAACAATCCGCTGCACTCGGGCGGCGGCGGCAATGCTCCTCGAACATCGCGGACATGTCGTCAATATCGGTTCGTTGGCGGCAAAAAGCGCGGCTCGGTATGTGGGAGCGTACCCTGTTTCAAAATTCGCGGTGGCGGCTTATTCGCAACAACTTCGCCTCGAACTCGGTCAGGAAGGTTTGCATGTTCTTTTGGTTTGTCCCGGTCCGATTCGCCGTGAACAGGAAAGACTTTATCCTTTGGAAGGTCTGGAAGGAATTCCCGATTCCGCCCGCGTCCCCGGTGCCGGTGTTAAGGTGGGACGTATCGACCCGCATTGGCTTGCCCGGAAAATCCTCAACTATTGCGAACGCCGAAAACCCGAACTCATCGTTCCCGCCAAAGCAAAAATTCTGTTTGCAATCGCCCAACTCTTTCCGGCATTAGGCGATTGGCTTGTTAAAAAGAACAGCTGATATTAAAAAGAAGACCGTATCAATAACTAATCCCGTATTAATAATTGATACAGCGTTTGCTGCAGGGCGTGAATATCAATCGGTTTGGCAAGATGCCCGTTCATACCGTGTTCAAAACATTTTTGTATCTCTTCGGCAAAAGCGTGAGCCGTCAACGCTATCACCGGTAAACCTTCATAATGCGGATTTTCCCGAATATGCTTTATCGTTTCAAAACCGTCCATGACCGGCATCTGAATATCCAAAAACACCAAATCAAATACCGGATTCAACCCCGCATCATAAGCCTCCGATAATTTCGCAAGCGCCGCTTCGCCGTTTTCCGCAACAGTTACAACAAGTTCCATTTTTTCCAGCATCGCCTTCGCCACCAACACGTTTACCTTGTTGTCTTCAACCAATAAAATCCGAAAACCCGCCAGCGATTGTTTTTCATGCGGCAATTGTACGCTTATTATTTTTCCTTTTTCCGTTTCGGTATCCGGTTCCGCATTTTCAGCCGTCAATCTGCCGGAATTTTTCGTGTTCGGGTCTAATCCGAAAACACACGTGAAAATAATATTTGTTCCAACACCCACTTCACTTTCCAACGAAATCCTGCCGCCCATTAAATTGACCAGACTCCGCATCAATGTCAAACCCAAACCGACACCGCCGTATTGCCGTGTAATTGATGTATCCGTTTGCGTAAACGCATTGAAAAGTTTCTGAACCTGATTGGGCAGCATCCCGATTCCCATGTCCTTGACCGAAAACGATACCGTAACTTCATCATCCTTTATCGATTCCAAATTCGCCGTAACCGTAATCGAACCGTGTTTGGAAAATTTGAACGCATTACCGACCAGATTGATAAATATTTGCCGTAACCGGAAATGATCGCCCAAAAGCGTCGCCGGAATATCCGCTGATTGGTTAAATATCAACTTAATTCCGGTTTCCATACTTTGTTCTTTGAAAATAATATCAATGTCGCCCAACACTTCGCTCAACGAAAACGGCGCACGATCCAAGGTCATTTTACCCGTTTCCATTTTCGAGAAATCGAGAATATCATTGATAATTCCCAAAAGCGAACGCGCCGCACGATGAGCGTTGTTCGTGTACTGATGTTGTTGTTCGTCCAGCGATGTTTCCAGCAAAAGATGTGTCAGCCCGATTATTGCGTTCATAGGCGTGCGAATTTCGTGACTCATATTCGCCATAAATTCGCTCTTTGCTTTGTTCGCCGCCTGCGCCGCAAGCATGGCGCTTTTCAATTCGAGATGCGTTTTTATTCGTGCCAATAATTCCTGTTTATCAAACGGTTTATCAATATAATCATTCGCGCCGGCTTGAAATCCCAAAAGAACATCCTGCACCTGATTCTTTGCCGTCAACATCAATATCGGTAAATTAAACAACGAATATTGTTTCCGTAAATCTTTGCAAACTTCATAGCCCGACATTTTGGGCATCATCACATCAAGAAGTATCAAATCAATCTTTTTTCCGTTCTTTACCAAATCAAGAGCCTCAATACCGTTGTACGCACTGGACACGGAATAGTTTTGTATCGATAATATATTTTTCAACACCTGAATATTGACCGGCTCATCATCAACAACAAGTATTTCGTAATTTCCCTTTTCATTTTCCTTATCACGTCCGTAATTTGCCGCGCTTTCCGTTACGGAGTAATCTTCGAGGTCGATTGTTGATTTCCGGTGTTCATCTGCGGCGAATAAACCCCGTGTTGTTTTGGACAACGGCACCGTGAATGTGAATTTTGAACCTTCGCCTAATTTCGAATCAACATTGATCGTCCCGCCGTGTAATTCGACCAGTTTTTTTGTTATCGATAATCCCAAACCCGTTCCGCCGTATTCCCGTGCTGTAGAACCGTCAACCTGTTCAAACGATTCAAATATTCTGTCGAATTTATCTTCGGGTATTCCGATTCCCGTATCTGAAATAGAAACCGCAACCGAATCGCCCATAATATAAGCCGACACACTCACTTCGCCTTTGTCGGTAAATTTGATCGCATTTCCGATTAAATTGTACAAAATCTGTTGGATTCTGTTTTCGTCCGCATCAACAATCGGCAATGAACCGTCAATTGAGTTGACCAATGCCAATTCTTTTCCTTTAATCAACGGTTTCGACAGAATAATTACGGTATCGACAATTGTTTTCAAATCAACCGGTTTGATTTGCAGAATGATTTCTTTATTTTTCAATTTTGTAAAATCAAGAATATCGTTCACCAAATTGGAGAGGCGTTTACCGCTGTTGGAAACAAGAGCGAGATTATATTTTTGTTCTTGTGTGAGTTCGCCGGTTGCGCCGTCGATCATTGATTCGATAATTCCGATAATTCCGTTGATCGGAGTCCGCAACTCATGGGAGGTGTTCGCCATAAACTCATCTTTCAACTCATTTAATTTGTTCAGATATTGATTTTTTTCTTCGAGTGCTTTGGCGTGATCCTGCAATTTTGTAATTAATGTATTGATTTCTTCCGCCATAAATTTGAACGCTTTGGACAAAGAACCGATTTCATCATGACTGTTGATCACGGGAATTGTTACATCAAAATTACCTTGCCCGAAGATATTGGCGGTTTTTGAAAGGAGAAGAATCGGTCTTGTGATATTTCTTGCAATAAGATAAAGCAGCAGCGCAATAACACAAATAGAGATTAACGAAACGGCAATAACATAATCACGGACGGCGTTTGCGTTATTAAGAATTTTTGTCATAGGAATACTGACGGCAACCGACCAAGGTGTTGTAACTTCGCTGAATTGAACGGGCATGTAAACCGTGTAAAAATCCTTGCTGCTTGAGATGTAGGAAAGCCCTTCTTTGATGGAATTTTTGGCGTTGACGGCATAATTCAAACGGAACGAATCGGCAGGAAGCATTGCTTCCGCAAGACCGGAACTAAGCAAAGACAAATCGAAATTTTTGTTATTGGAATTTCGGGCATATTCTTTTAATGAATTAACAAACTGCAAACTGTTATTGAATTTTTCGGTTTGATCTTTATCGTTTTGATCTTTGACGGGATTTTGAGCGAGGTAATTGTCGGCGAGTTCGATGGCTTTTTGGAGTTTGGAATGGTCGGAAACGATCATTTCGTACACTAATATTTCGGTCAAATCTTTTCCGAGAAGTTGTTTATCGGGATGAGCAACCGCAACACCGGCGTTGGAGAGAATCCACGAATAGCCTTCCTGCCCGTGCGGATTCACTTTTGAAATCATTTCCTGTAACTTGTCAAGAACAAAATCGGAAGAGATAATGCCGATAAATTGATCTTTATGCAGAACCGGAAAAACCATACTTGCGAGCATGACGGGTTTTCCCTGAACCTGATAAGGATAAGGGTCGGTAATAAATTCGTGTTTTTCCGTTTTCGGAACAATATACCAATCGGAAATATCAATATCGTACAACGGTTCGACATCAATTTTATCGCCGGCTTTATTCCAGTAAGGCGCATAACGTCCGGTTTCGTCGTAAGCAGGTTTTTGATCGGCGTATTCTTTATCTTTTCCGTCGAGTCCGTCCGGTTCGTAAGCGATACAAAAAGCGGTGATATATTCTTTTTTGGCGAGCGTATTTTTGAGAATATCGTTCATCATTTTCCTGTCGGTGAGGTTGTTATCTTTCAATGCCTCAAAGACAGTCGCAAGCGTTTCCGAAGTAATTCGTGCGCCTTGCAATTCCGCTTTAATTTCGTTCTTATATTTATCGGCGGTTTCCTGAGCGAGATTGAAGGCATCGTTTTTTGCCATTTCAAAGGTCTTGTTGGAAACAATCATTGTGAGAACAAAAAAGGACACAATGACAACAATAGAAACGAGGAAAAATATCTTCGTTTGTAAGCTTAAATGGGTAAACATGGGGAAATTTGGTTGATTGAGGCGTGATTAAAAATTTGTTTAGTTTTTTGATGTACTTTACTAATATACGGAAAGCGGTAGTCAATGTTTATATGTTTCCGGCGTTTTTTTAAAAAATCCGCCGAAAAAACAGTCTCAAGCAATGAGGTTTATTCCGGCGATAATTTGTTACCGCAAAATATTTAACTCAATAAATTTTAATATAAATTGTAAAATTGTAAATAAGGTCTTTTAACGGATTAGGATTTTGTGTTTTATAATTTACAATGGACAACATTACAAAGACAACTTTACAAATCCCAAACCGCATTCACATTACCAAGTAGTTTCGATTTCGTACCAAATTGTTTTGTATTCCGGTTTTAGTTCCAATGTAATACCGTTGCCTGTTTTTTCCACAGTCAATTCCTGTTTACGATTGCCGGATTCGTCCAACGACCGGAATTTCAGCGTTTTAGGAGAAGTTTCGAACGTTATTTTAGCGGGAATTCCTTCGCAGCACACCGGTTCACGTCCCCAACGATTGCCAACCGTAACTTTATTATCGCCGAGCGATTCGAGTTTCATATCGGTGTTTGTCATTTCGCCGGTGGCAACAAGCAAAAATTTGCCGTGAGAAAGAGTCATATTAGTCAGGGAAACTGTTGCCCAACCAAGATTTGTTTTACCGAATTGAATTGTTCCGAGAAAAAAAGGATATTCTTTGCCTTCTGTAACAAAACCGGTAAAAAGAGATGCTCCTCTATTGAATACAGTAACAAATCCCTTTTCCGGTTGTTGCATATCGTATTGAATGAGTAATTGAGGAAGTTCAAATTGTTTTTGTTCTTTCGGAATTTCCGGCAACTTCGGCAATTCTTTGATCTTGCCGGAAACATCAACCGCAACCGGATTTGTTAGAGCGTTTCGAATATCCAAACCAAGACCGGAAAATCCAAGCCG
>JAITQV010000045.1 GCA_031288765.1 Planctomycetaceae bacterium | reverse complement strand
CATAACCGTAGGTGGAGCGAAGCGAAACCTACGGATCACAACCCCCAAAAAACATAAGCCCCGCATGGGGCGAGATTATGGTTGTGTTGGTTGATAATCTCACCCCTGCGGGGTTTAATGGGGAGGGGGACGACGATCCGGCGGTTACGCTTCGCTTCACCGCCGGTTATGCACATCACACCCCTAGCGGGGTTAAGTCCATTTTTTACAACGTTTTTCCTACCAACATACCGTCCCTAACGGGACGCAATATTAGTTGATAGTGGATAGTGAATAGTTCGCATGCGGATTTAAGATGTGTCCGCAGATGACGCAGAAAAATTAGTCCGCAGATGACGCAGAAAAATTAGTCCGCAGATGACGCAGATTTTACGATTAACAATTCACAAGGTAGGCGGCGTTTCGCCGAAGGGTTTTCGCCCACCGCCGCTTGCCGATAGGCAATTCAAACATCCAACATAACATAAATTCATTGTCGGCTAACACCGACGCAACCGCTCGGCGAACGGTTGCCTACCTTTTGTTGACATACATTTGGGCACCTCTAAAAATTCTATATTTCATCAAAAAAATACTTGTAAGTCCTTATTTTTCAATAGCAAAAATTTGTAAGACTGAATTTTGAGGTACCCATTTAAAAAAATTCCGCTTGCGGCACTCTCCACTCTCCACTCTTCACTATTAACTAATCACCGTCCCGTTATAAGGATACAATGTTGGTAGTGGAGAACGCCGCAAACAGAATTAACACCTTGCGGTAATCTTGTATTGTGTTGAGAATTCTCTCTATTGATATACTTGCCCTAATCAGGTAAATCAGATTTTTTTGCCATCTTTGTAATATTCAAGAGGAATTTTTTGAGGCAACCCTTGAAGCGTTTGGAAAAACTATGTATGATTACACACAATTCCTGCTAACAGCAAATCGCTCATAGCAAAAAGGAATATTTGAAATTCAACTAATTTCCAAATTTAACTCTTTTTATCTTGGGAGATCCAAAACTAATGAGTAGTGAACTTCCTTTCAGCTTGGAAACACTTATGGAACAATGCGGCGGTTCTAAAGCAGTCGCAGAAACAGTACTTGATGAGTTTTTAAAACAAGTTCCGGCAGATACCAGTGAAATGGAATCTTGTTTGGCAAATGGAGACCTTATAACAGTTGGCAAAGCCGCCCACCGCTTAAAAGGAACCGCCGGCGTACTCGGCGCAATGAAACTCCATCCGCTTTGCGCCGCCTTGGAACTTGCCGGAAAACAAGAAAACCCCGACGAAGCGGCAAAAATTTACGGCGAACTCAAAATCGAAGCTCAACGATGTATTGATGCCGTACCTGCCGCAAAAGCAACACTGTAATCAAAAGCAACACTGTAACTAACAACCGCCCGTTTTTGTGAAACACGGATTTTCTTGACCACAGCATATTCAAATTACACGGAAATCAGTCAATCGGTAAACATTGTATAAAAAATTGTATTAAACATTGATAACCATTACAAATTCCGTGTGTTTCGCATATTCGGCGGTTAAAAACGTTTTCCGTAAACTTAACTTTCGTAAACTTAACGGCTGGCAAACCGGCGGTTCATACTGCAGTTTACTGTGGTTCATACAGCGGAGCGGTTCATACGGTGTTTTATACAGTGCTTTAAAAGAGGGGCAATTACTTTAGTATTTATCCTAACGGGAAAAATCCGTTTTATGGAAACAAAATCGTCTCAAAAAAAATTCCTCAATCGAATTAGGATTCCTTCACTGATTGGTTCGATTTTGTTTCATCTTTGTATTTTTCTTTTGGTTTTGTTTTGTTTCCGGCTTTTTCCCGAACCGCCGACAGCACCGGGTGATCGATTGGCGTCCGGCGGAATTGTACTCAAAAAAGATTCCGGCGACAAAGAAGTGTATGTTGACGGTAACAACAACGAATTTGCCGAAAACAGCCCCAATATTGCCGAAAATAACGCAACAATTCCGGCATTGGAAAAAATGCTTGACGGCAACCTTTCCGAAACCGATTTGAGCCGCAATCTTCCCGAAACAATCGGAATGCGTGCCGCCTCCCAACAAACCGCCAATATTTTCAGCGTCCCAAATTCCGGCAACACCAAAATCGGCGGAAATCAATTTCCGGCTTTAGGCACCGGAACAGGCGGCGCCAAAACATTACGGATTTTCGGAACGGAAGGGACGGGCAATTCGTTTGTTTTTGTGTTTGACCGTTCGGGGAGCATGAGCGAATACGCCGAACGTCCCATTCGCGCCGCCAAAACCGAATTGATTCAATGTATCAATTCACTCGAAAATTTGTACCGGTTCAATATTATTTTTTACAACGAGAACTACCTGGCTTGGCAGCAAAACCGAAAGATGGCGGAAGCAACCGACCAAAATAAAGAAGCCGCCAAACGTTTTGTCGAAGGAATCACACCTGTCGGCGGAACCCGTCATTTGGAGCCGTTGCTCGAAGCCGTCAAACATCGACCGGATGTGATTTTTTTTCTGACCGACGGCGATGAAAACGACGCATTGAGTGCCGGACAACTTGATAAAATCGGACGCGATAACAGTCATCGTTCACAAATCAATGTTATCCAATTTAGTTTCGGAGCAAACCACGAATCCCATTTCCTGCAAAAATTCGCCGCCAATAACAGAGGACAATATTCTTATGTTAATATTATTGATTTATAATCAATGTGTGATTTGCGGTTTGTGATTTGTGCTGCAAACGGTCGATAGTACGTTTTCTGTTATTCACAACCCCAAATTCCAAAACTTCATCCGCCAAATGTTGACAGTTCCTTGGGCGCTTTTAGGATTGATTTCATTACCGGTTGTGTTCGGCATTTATTTTTTCCGAACACGGTCACGCCGGTACGAAGTTTCGTGTTTGTTCCTTTGGGCGGATTACAGCCGGGCAAAACAAGGCGGGCGGCGGATTCAGCGGCTGCAATTACCGTTTCTCATTGTTTTGGAACTTCTTGCGTTGACTTTGTTGACGATTGCCGCAAGCCAACCGATGTTCCGTATCGAATCTTTGGGCAGACCGACCATCATTATTCTTGACGCTTCGTATTCGATGCTTGCGGAAAGCGGCGGAGAAACAACCCAAAAACGTGCGGTGCGGGATCTTCACCGAATGTTTACGGCTCAAATCGGGTCGCAACCGGTCGGTTATCCGATACAGTTTGTTCTTGCCGGAGCAAAACCGCAACTTTTATCCGGACGGGCGAAAAACGCCGCCGAAGCACGGGAAATTCTTGAGTTGTGGTCTTGCGGTTCTCCGGCGTCTGATCTTGAGGCGGCGGTTTCGCTTGCGGCGAACATTTCGACTTTGGGGACAAAAATTCTTGTGGTAAGCGATCATTTGCCTGACGGGGAAATTGCCGAAGGGCGGGTTCTTTGGAAATCGTATGGAAGCCGCTCGGATAATATGGCGATTATCAATTCCAGCCGGATATTTCAGGACAACAAGGATCGTTTGCTTTTGGAGGTTGCGAATCTTGGCGAAAAAGCGCAACCGCTTCGCATGTCGATTATTGAAGTGCAAAATCAGCGTCTTCTTTTTCAGCCGGAAAACCGGATATTGGAAGCGGGGCAAACGCATTTGATTCGAACGGTTATTCCGCAGGATATTGGGGCGATTGAAGTTCGTCTTGACAAGGACGTGTTGGGAATTGACAACCGTTTGACGATTCTGCCGCCGAACCGGCGACCTGTTCGGGTTCGGTTGGGTTCACTTGCGGACGATTTTTCCGAAAAGATTAAAAAGGCGGTGGAGGTTTCGGGGATAGGGGAGATTGTGCAGGAACATCCTGAGATTGTGTTTGGTTCGCAGCGTTCCGAAGTGCAGCCGTTGGAAATGCCGGTGTGGTTTGTTTTGATTATTTCCGAACCGGACACAGCCCAAATCAAACCGTTTATCGGACCTTTTATTATGGATTATTCCAATCCGTTGACGACGGGTTTATCGTTGGAGGGGGTTATTTGGAGCGGGAGCGAGAATTTGGAGACGGCTGGGATTCCTATTATTTCGGCGGGTGCGGTTCCGCTTCTGACGGAACAGCGGCAACGTAACGGCTGCCGAATTTTGACACTTCAAATCAATGACCGGCAATCGACATTGACAACGGAACCGGCGTTTCCGGTTTTGGTTTGGAATATTTTGAAGTATCGGTCAAGTCAGGCGGCGGGAATAACGGTGAACAATTTGAAGCTTGGTACGGAAGCGGAATTTGTACCGGCGCAAGGGGATGAAACGATTACGATCAAACCGCCGCAAGGGGAATTACGGACGGTTGATTCTATTTCGGGGAATCCGGTGAGGATTTCTGCGGAGATGACGGGAATTTTTCAGGTGTTGGCGTCTTCGGGGGCTTATGAATTTGCGGTGGGAACACTTTCCGCAGAAGAATCGAATCTTTTGAACTTAACGACGGCAACTGTGGGGAATTGGTTTGATGAAGAGACATTGCGGACGGATTTTCAACCGTTTGCGTGGTTTTTATTGCTGGCAACACTTCTTGTTATGGCGGTTCACCATTGGTTTATTTCCGCCTATAAAATGCAAATATAACAGAAAAATATTTGCATTTGTTCAGTCCTTTGTCAAGCTATTACGCAGGAGAAACCTTATTTTCAACCTGATTTTCTAACAAAACAACCTTAGTAGCCAAGAAGTTCCCCACAAAATTAACCTTATTACGTACTTGTCTATATTTTTAACCACAGAATACACGGAACACACGGAATTTATAATTTGGGGGGAGAATATGGAATTTCAAAAACAGAAATCAAAAGAGATTTTAATAAAAGATTTTTATCAATTTACTAATTTCCGTGTGTTCCGTGTATTCAGTGGTTAATAAAAATAG
>JAITQV010000729.1 GCA_031288765.1 Planctomycetaceae bacterium | reverse complement strand
AATAGATACAATTATTCTTTAACCGTGAAACCCACAAAAAAACAATCGGCTTAATAATTACAAAATACGACGTTTTTGCCATGTTTTCAATGTGTGAGCAGGTAAGGGAAAAGGTCTATGAGTTATTAACTACAAAGGTTGTTTTGTTCGGAAAAATTAGGCTGAAATATGGTTTGTTCTGCGTCATTACTCGGCAAAGGACTGAACAAATACAATAAAATAACAAGTTGTAAAATCAGGGTTATGACAAACACGCAAACTTGGGGGAATGTTCCCGCCGCATGGAAACGGCGCCATCTGCTCGGACTTGAAGAACTCGACGCCAATGAAATCATGTTGTTGCTCGATCAGGCGGAACGTTTTCGTACCGTCCTGACACAAGGCGACCGAAAAATCCCGCTCCTCGCCGGAAAAACCTGCGTCAACCTCTTCTTCGAAAACTCAACACGAACAAAAACAAGCTTCGCCCTCGCCGCACGCCGTCTCGGTGCAGATGTCATTGATTTTTCCGCCTCCACAAGCAGTTTGTCCAAAGGCGAAACAATTATCGATACCGTTAAAAATATCGAAGCAATGCAAGTGGACGCGGTGATTGTACGGCATTCCTGCCCGGGTTCGGCAAAACTATTGTCGGAAAATATTCGCGTTCATGTCCTCAACGCCGGCGATGGTCCCCATGAACATCCCACACAGGCTCTTCTCGATATAATGACAATTCGGCGGCGTTTCGGAAAGATTGCCGGATTAACGGTTGCTCTTGTCGGCGATATTGCCCACAGCCGAACCGCCCGCTCCAATATCTGGGGGCTCAAATCACTCGGCGCCCATGTGATTTTGTGCGGTCCCTCAACCCTCGTCTCAAAACTATGGGAAAATACCGGCGTCGAAATTTCGTATTCGCTCGATAAAATCTTGGATCGGGTCGATGTTTTCAACCTGTTGCGGATTCAGTTTGAACGTCAGGTTGTCCGCCCCTTTCCTTCCACAAGGGAATATGCCCATCTTTACGGTATGGATGTTGTCCGGTTGGCGAAGGCAAAACCAACAGTTTTAATTATTGCACCGGGACCGATCAATCGCGGTCTTGAAGTAACGCCGGATGTGGCGGACGGTCCTCAGTCGGCAATTCTCGACCAAGTTACCAACGGTGTGGCTGTCCGAATGGCTGCCCTCTGGATGTGCCTAAACAAAATTTCCGAACCCCCGCCAACAACCATGCTTGAACTCCCGTCAAAAATGACATAAAATTATCAAAATCCGGTAACCTGCCGCAAATATTTGAAAAACAAACTTAACAATTTGTTTTCGGATCAAATGCGGAAGGGATTAGCCGATCAATTGAACCGGAGCGAATTGTTTGTTCCGGCAGCCAGTATTTTTTTATGTAAGGAGTAAACCGTATGTCCCAACGAATTATTCTTGGAGTTAATGTAACCAGTTTCGCCAAAAATTCCGGCGAAGTTCAATCCGTGTTCCGTGAATACGGCTGCAGTATCCGAACCCGTCTCGGTTTGCACGAAGCAGCAGATAATGTTTGCGCGCCGAACGGTTTGATTCTGATAGAATTTGTCGGCGGTACGGAAAAAGCCGACGAAATGACCGCCAAACTTACGGCGTTGCCGGGAATCGAAGTGAAACGTATGGAATTTAACAACTCTTGATAACTTTATTAACAGGAAATTCACGCCGATGTATCTTTCCATTGTTGTTCCGGTTTATAACGAGGAAGAAAGTCTGCCGCAACTTTACAGGGAAATTTGTGAAGTTGCGGAGGCGAATCATTATGAGACGGAGATTATTTTCATTGATGACGGTTCAAAAGACCGGAGTTGGGAGATTGTGGAGCGGCTGGCAACACAGGATGAGCGGGTTCGCGGAATCCGGTTTCGCCGTAATTTCGGGAAAGCCGCCGCGTTGAACGCCGGATTTGAAACCGCAGAAGGCAAAATCGTTCTGACAATGGACGCCGATCTTCAGGATGATCCGCATGAAATTCCTGAATTTGCCGCAATGATGGAATCCGGTCTGGAAGTGATAAGCGGTTGGAAAAAGATTCGGCATGATCCGTGGCACAAAGTCATTCCGTCCCGATTTTTCAACGCTATGGTCAGTTATATGACCGGAGTTCGGCTGCACGACCACAATTGCGGAATGAAATGTTACCGGCGTGAAATTTTTGATGAAATTGTTTTGTATGGAGAGTTGCATCGTTTTGTTCCGGTTTTGGCGTCGGCTCGCGGTTACCGTGTCGGCGAAAAAGTTGTTGCTCACCGCGCCCGGCAATTCGGACAATCAAAATACGGTTTTACCCGATTTATCAAGGGATTTCTTGATTTATTTACGGTTTGGTTTTTAACCGGTTACGGTCAACGTCCGCAACATCTGATGGGAACTGTCGGGCTAATTGCGATGGGAATTGGTTTTTTCCTGCTAACTTATCTTGCCGCAATTTGGGGTATTTCACGTCTTGAAATTGACGGACTTGCTCTGTTCGGGCTTGACAAACCGGTTAATATCGGAACTCGACCGGCTGTACTTTATGGGGTTGCGGCGTTGCTTTTCGGCGGTCAAATTCTTTCTATGGGTGTTATTGCCGAACTCTTTGTCGCTTACCAAAACCGAATCTCAAAAGGTTATTCCATTAAAAGTGTTACCGGCAGAAAAAAGCCGGAATAAACTTTTTAACACCAATAAACTCTTCCCTTGTTAGACTCCGCAAGATGAATAAATGAGTATTTTGTAATAAGGTTAGTTTGGTGAAGAATCTTAGGCTGCTGAGAGTAACGGTCTGTTTTTATTAACCACAGAATATACGGAACGCATGGAATTTGTAAGAGTAATAATGGTAATTGTCTATTTTAATTTTTAATATTATTTACAATCAACCTTATTTTCAACCTGATTTTTCTAACAAAACAACCTTAGTAGGCATAATTCCTACAAAAAACAAACCTTATTACTTTATTAAAAAATAGAGAATAAAGTAATAAGGTTAGTTGAAACGATTACCATACGTTATGTTTGGGCAAATTCCGTGTATTTCGTATATTCAGTGGTTAATAAATAGACAGTTACCCAATACTTTATTTGATTTACAACAACTCCCGACATGAATAACCACATCGGGAGTTGCCAAAGGAATAACCTGCTAACAAGCCGGTTAATGTAAACGCAACTAAACAAAACTAGGAGGCAAAAAAAAAGCGTTTCATTTTGATTGCGAGTTCCTAATTCACC
>JAITQV010000101.1 GCA_031288765.1 Planctomycetaceae bacterium | reverse complement strand
CCGAAAAGTTCTTTTTTTTGTTCTTGTTTTATTTTTCAATGCGGTTGGTATGATTGTTGTTGCGCAGATTTCGGCTCCGCAACCGGTTCCGGCATCACCGTCAACACCAACAGTTGTTGTCATTCCGCAGACAACGGAAGGAACAACAACCGCAACCGAATCAGGAACAACAATTCCCATTCAGGTAGTTACCGCAGCTCCCGTGTTGACCGAAGAACAAAAAGTCGCACTGGAAGAACAGAAAAATATTGTTTCACGGCTTCCGGGTCCGAACGATCTCATTGATTATTTTCGTTCAAAATTTGCGTGGCAACAATATGAATCTGCTTATGCTTGTATTGATTTTGACACCAAAGATGTTGTTTCGGAAAGAAACAAACGTCATACGGCATTCACGCTCAATTTTATTTTGAACCGGCTTGATCATAGAGGCGTTTACGATTTTCCGACCAATGAAACAATAATGGCACAGAAATTTCATTCTCCGAAGGGTTTGATTGAGTTGGAATTTGTTCGCGGCGAACACAACAATTGGAAATTCTCACAACGAACGATTCGGGAACTTGACCGGTATCATGCACTGCTTCAGAATGAACCGCCAATCCGAATCAATTGGCTCATCAAGCTTTTGCCGTCATGGATTTTTGCTCCGTTTTTTGGTATTCCCTTATTCCGAATCATTATTCTTATAACAGCATTTTTTCTCGGTTTTGTTTTAAAATATCTGGTCGAATGGTTACTTTACCGGTTATCTCGTTGGCTGCTTAATTTAGTGCTTTCCGATTGGGATCGGAACAAACTCACCCGTAAAACATGGATGCCTATGGGGTTGTTGGTTCTTTTCAGTTTCTGGTCAACCGGTTTGTTTTTATTCACACCCACAGCGGAAAGTTTCGATTTTTTTCGGACGCTTTACGTTTTTTTTGTTGTTGCGATATGTGTTTGGATGAGTTTTCGTATTGTTGATCTTTTTTCTCTCTGGCTGCGTCAACAGATGCGTCACCGTGATCCGAATATTGATATTATTTTTTTCCCGCTTTTCACCCGTACAATCAAGATTCTGCTTATTTGTTTCGGTTTAATGATACTTGCCGAAATGTTTCATTGGTCGCTTGTCGGTCTTATCAGCGGTTTTGGTATTGGCGGTATTGCGATTGCTTTTGCCGCAAAGGAAACAATTGCCAACCTGTTCGGTTCTGTAACAGTTTTAGCGGATCGTCCTTTTGTAATCGGCGATTGGATCAAAACCAACGATATTGAAGGAACGGTTGAATCCGTCGGAATGCGGAGTACACGAATCCGAACATTTTATAATTCATTGGTTACTGTTCCAAATAATAATCTGACAACAGCGGTTATTGATAATATGGGCGCACGATATTATCGGCGTTACCGGACATTTTTATCGGTTCCGTTGGACACGGAACCGGAACGGATTGAAGCCTTTTGTGAAGGAATCCGTGAACTAATCCGGCGTCATCCTTACACAAGAAAGGATTTATTTCACGTTTTTCTGCACGAATTTCAACCGTCTTCGCTTGATATTTTGTTGAACGTATTTTTTGTTTGTCCGGATTCGGTGATTGAGTTCCGTGAACGCGGGCGGCTTATTGCGGACATTCTTCGTTTGGCAAAGGAATTGGGAGTTCGATTTGCGTTACCGTCACAGACCATTTTTAATAAAGAACCCTCGCCTGAAGAAACTGTTCCCATTGGAGATGATCCAATCACGCTGGGACGCAGTGCCGCTATCAAAATTTATCCGCTTGACGAATAGGTAATTTTTTTCCGCTAACTTCAAGATTGTTTTCAAATTTATCGAAGGTATTGAAAACACAGATATTTTCTGCTAAGATTTTTTCGTTTGACATTCCAACGTTTGTTCCAAATCAGTATCAAGAAAAACCGGACGAGTTAGCCGATTTTGTACTCATCCGAGCTTCGTTGAATAAATTTACAACAGAATTAAAATGAAAAACAGAATAACCGTTCATAAAAAAACATTAAATATTTGCGGCGAAAACAACGAGAATTTATTTTATGTTTTATGCAACGGATTTTAGCCGTTTGGTTTGTGTTGCGGTTATCGGTTAATTTGTTCCTGTTCCAAAATATTCCCGTTTCCCAAGAAAATAAAAGTAAGGAGTCGATTTTATGTCTCAACAACATTGGATTTTGCTTGATGTAAAACAAGGTATTTCTCAAGATTTTTTTGAATTTTCGGAATTGCTCAAACAACCCGATGAAGATTGTTTGGTTCCGGTTCATATTAACAAATATCGGTTACACGGCGGACTTTCCGATAATGTTGATGTGATCAATCTAAATAACGGGCGGATTTCATTGGATATATTGCCGACGCGCGGCATGGGTATTTGGGAAGCCCGATGCGGTGATGTCGAATTGAAATGGAATTCGCCGATTATGGGACCGGTTCATCCGTCATGGGTTCCGATTTATGATCCGAGTGGTCTTGGTTGGCTCGAAGGTTTTAACGAATGGTTGGTACGTTGCGGGTTGGAAAGCAACGGTTCACCGGAATTTGATACGAATGGAATGTTACGTTATCCATTGCACGGACGTATTGCCAATCTTCCGGCACATCATCTTTCATTTTCAATCAATCGTGAAACCGGCGAAATTACTCTTGCAGGAAAAATAATTGAATCAAAATTATTCTTCAAGAAATTGGAATTACATTCTTCACTGACAACGTATGCCGGTTCTACAAAATTTGTGATTCGTGATACGATAACGAATCTTTCCGCCGAACCGGGTGAATTTGAATTGTTGTATCATATCAATACCGGACAACCGTTTGTATCTCCCGGCAGCCGTGTTGTGGTTCCGTTTGAAAGAATGGCGCCGCGAACCGAAGCGGCTGTACAAAATCTTTCGGAATGGGACAAACTCGGTCCCGAAACGCCCGGAAGTGAGGAAGTGGTATTCTTTTTCGAACCGGGCGCCGATCAAAACGGTAATTGTAAAACATTGCTCCTCAACACCCAAGAAAATCGCGGACTGGCTCTCACTTTTAACCGAAACGCATTTCCGTATTTTTCGTTTTGGAAAAGCCGTCTCGCAAATACCGATGGTTATGTGTGCGGTTTGGAACCGTCGGTTAATTTTCCAAACAACCGGTCTTTCGAAAAAAAACAAGGTCGTGTTGTGGCATTAAAGCCGAGCGAGTCGCGAACATTCGAATTACACTTTGATATTTTGTGTGACGCTAAAACCGTTCGAAAAACGGAACAGGAAATCCGAAATCTGAAAACCGCAAATATTATTGAACCCAAACCCAAAAAAGAATGGACTCCTTAACTGATTTTTAAATTAAAGTAACTTCCAAAAAACAGTTTCGCAAAAATTTTAGTATTAAAAAATAAAGCCTAACAACAAATTGTCCAATACAATTTTGTTCAATAAAATGTGTGTTTTTCGAGATTTTTTAATTGAATTAACTTTTTCCATCAACACTTTACTTTCAGATTAATTTTATGGAACTTTTTGAAACAATAGTAAAACGTCATAGTTATCGGGGCGCGTTTCTTGATAAGAAAATTCCCGACGAAGACTTGCGCACGATTGTTCAAGCGGCTATTGACGCGCCAACCGGTTGTAACGCGCAGTCCGTTTCTTTTGTGATCGTCAATGATCCGGCAACGATTCAGGCGATTGCGAAGGAAACCGGCGGAAAACCGGTTTGTAAAACCGCTCAAGCCATGATAGTGTGTGTTTGCGACAAAACTCCGGCTTACGGAAATCTTTCGTTTTTCATCGAAGATTGTGCGGCGGCAACACAAAATATGTTGCTTGCGATTACTGCGCTTGGTTACGCAACGGTTTGGATTGACGGAGCCATTCGCGGAACAATTGCCGCAAAAATCGCGGAAATACTTTCCGTACCGAAAGATAAGGAAGTCCGAAT
>JAITQV010000667.1 GCA_031288765.1 Planctomycetaceae bacterium | reverse complement strand
AGTTTCGAAGGCGCAACCTCCTTCCAACCGGCAAGCTTATGATTCAAAATCGCAACTTTCAACATTTCAAAAGACTCGGCAAGATCAGAAGGAATTTCGGAAAAATCTTTGAGTGTTGTTGCGAGAATTTCTCCGGTGGAAATATCGCAAGTGTTTACGTCGGTATTTTTATTTTTTGGTTTTTTCGATTCTTTTTTCTTTGGTTTTTCGTCACTTATTTCAAACGGCGGCGCGTCGGAATCAAACCCCTCAACAATATCCGCAGCACCAATTTCCGAAATTTTCGGCTCCGTTCTATCTTTTTCCTGAACTCTTCTTTCTGCGGCAAATGTTTCATTATGAGCAAAATCATCTTCGTCCAATTCCGCAGTGAAAATATCTTCTTCACGCGGTTTTTGATCATCGGAAGCACCAATGGCTTCCCAATACTGAACACGCATTTGAGCAACCGACCAACGGTTCTGGACAGCACCTTCGAGCCATAACTCCGCATCATTCCAGTCCAAAGCCGCCTGAAAATGAGACCAATAAAGATTGGGATACTCATGGGCTTTTTCGCCAAACCGTTCGCTGACACGGCGAAGCCGTCCGACATGTTGCGAACTGACATTGCCGACCCGACGAGCCCAAGCCTCATCAGTATAGGCTCCATGCGGAAGTTCCGCTTCAATCATCGCCTGACGCCATCGCAAAATCAATGTCCCTTTTTCCCAATTGGTTTGGCTGACAAGAATGTTCCAATTACCAATATAGGGATTCGATAATTCTTCGATAAAAGGCGAATTGATTAACATTGTTTCCTCTTCGGCAACCGCCGGAGCAACCGCAAGTTCAATCATTTTTTATGTTCCTTAAATTAATTATTGTGTTAATAGTTACATTACCGGTTACATAACATCTATATTAACCGGAAAATCGAAACAAAACTTTCGGACGGATTATTTCGATGAGTTATTCAATCATTATGTTGTTTATTATCCGGGACGGTTGGCGGTTGTCAATCAATGTTTGACCCAAAGTTCCGCCGTTACACTATAAAAAAAACCGAATAGAACGGATTTTACGGCATAACCGTTTATAACCCTACTTTCAATACTTTTACTAATTCAGACAACATTGTTAAAATAGTTATAATCAGATTGGTAAATTTTTGTAATTATTCAGCGGAATGTTTGTAAGATAATCGGGATTTGATTTGTTTACGGATAAAAATCAACGTACTTGTCTATTTATTAACCGCTGAATACACGAAATACACGGAATTTGTAATCGTAATAATGTTGGCATACAATTTCACAGTTAGTTGATTTATAGAGAATAGGACACAAAGAGGTTTTTTTGTTATTGTATTCATTTTGTGTTCTCAAAAAATAGACATGTGATCTTATCAATTTATTAATGTCCGAGTATTTTATGGTTAATAAAAACAGACAGTTACAAAATATTTTATCTGTTATATTTTATTTGTTGTCCGGCAACGCTAATTCCCAATAAATTGTCTCTTCAAGACCTTCACGCCTTGAGAAAATTTCTTTGTAACCTAATTGTTTTCGGATTTTGGTTGTATCTGCGGTTAAGTGTTGTTTTGGATTTATGTTGCCGGAAATAAAGTTTGTTTGCGTAATAACAATATCGCCCCGCCAATTCATCACGTCGGCAATCTCCTTATACCATTCCAATTCCGTCAACGTTTCCAACCCCGCCAGATTGTATATTTCGCGGCAAATATTACTTTCCGCCGCTAACTTTATTCCATACGCAATATCTTTGACATAACATTTACAGGCGCGAAATTCCGCCATAGTTTCCGGCAATTCGATTTGTTCCGCATTTTGGCGCATTTTTTTAACCGGTTCCGCAAAACGGCGATTCGGATCGTTTTTTCCGTAAACCATGCCGAGCCTCAAAATAACAACATCCATAACAGGACTTTGCAACGCCGCATGTTCCACAAGAATTTTTTCGTAATCGTGAGCAAAATCGGTTTCCAATTTACCGCGATAAGGATAAAGGATTTCGCGTAACGGCGAAGCTTCATTGAACGGCACGGACACAACCGGCTCGCCCGACAATCCGAAAAATATTTCATACGCCTTGTAAACATCAATACTCGATAAAAGAATAACACGTTTCTTTTTGCCTTGTAACGCCTGTTCTAAAACGTTGATTTGATTTTGAAACAACGCAATGTTATGGATAATCACATCCGGTTTGACAATTTCCAACGCCTTTTCAAGATCATTGACATTGTTGCAATCGCCTTGAATTTGCTCATGCCGAATATTTGCGTCAATATTTCGGTGGAATAAAACAACTTCATGTTTGGATTGTGTTAATTGTTCGGTGATTGCTGTACCAATAAATTTAGTACCGCCGATTATAAAAATTTTTAACCTGTTCATAAAAATAGATGTTTTTAGGAACGTTTTAAGAACGGAATTATTGGGAGTGGTGGGGTATGGGAGTTATTTTCCGCTCCACAATTGCATATCGCAGAAAAGCCGGCTAACAGATTCGTGGCAATGAATACGGCGTATTGCTTCGCCAAGCAAAGGAGCCACACTCAAAACCTTTAAGTTCGGCAACAATTCTTCCGGTAAAGGAATCGTATCGGTTAATACGATATTTTCAACCGGAGCGTTGTGCAGATTGGCAATGGCGTTGCCGCACAAAACGCCGTGTGTTGCGCCGATATAGATTTTTTCGGCACCGAGTCTGTTGACCAGATGAGCCGCGCCGCAAATGGAACTGCCCGTACTAATCATATCGTCAAAAATCAAAGCGATTTTTCCGTTAATGGGACCGCCGATGAGATTTGCTTGTTCGACGCGATTTCCGAAGCGGCGTTTATCGATAATTGCCAAACTTCCGCCGAGCGATTTAACATGAGAGGCGGCACGCTTAATACTTCCTTCGTCGGGGCTAACCACAACAACACGCTCTTCCGTATAACCGAGGTTTCGGAAGAAGTTATCGAGAACCGGCGCCGCCGTCAAATGATCAACCGGAATATCAAAAAAACCTTGAATTTGTGCGGCGTGGAGGTCCATTGACAAAATCCGGTCGGCTCCGGCACGAGTTAAGATATTGGCGACCAGTTTTGCGGTAATCGGCACGCGCCCTTCGTCTTTCCGGTCTTGACGTGCGTAGCCGAAATACGGAATAACCGCCGTAACTCTGTCGGCGCTGGCACGCTTAAAACTTTCGATCAGAATCAAAAGTTCCATGAGGTTATCGTTTACCGGCGGGCAAGTCGGTTGAATGATAAAAATGTCCTGTCCGCGAACATCTTGTTCGATTTTACATTGGGTTTCGCCGTCCGGAAAATTACCGACGGCGAGTTGACCTTGCGGAATACCAAGGTAATCGCAAATTTGTCGGGCTAAACCGGGGTTCGCACGTCCGGAAAAGATTTTTAGATCATTCATGTTGTAAAAGCCAAAACTAAAGAAGGGTAAAATACGGTAATTATTCAGCGGAATGTTTTTTTATTGTGAAACATTCTAAAAAATAATTTGGGGTTCTACTTTGAACGGCAGGAAATGATCCTTTATTATAATGATTCTGTGGAATTTTGGAGGAGAATGATGATATTAACAATCAGAAGGTATCAACAATGATTTTTATAGTTGTTTTTTTGCTAATTGTGCCTTCAATTCTTCAATTAGTTGGTCTTTTTCTTCAAGTGTTTTTTTGTTTTCTTCAAGTGCTTTGTCTTTTTCTTTAATTACTTTTTTGTCTTCTTCTATTATTTTATCTTTTTTTTCGAGTGCTTTATCTTTTTCGATGATAGAGCGTTCCTTGTCTTGAAGTTCCTTCATGAAATCATCTTCCATTTCCATTTCCGCCTGAATATCCGCATTTCCCGACGCCATGAGAAGACGCCGAATTATCGGGCGGTACATTTCGGGATATTCGTTTTCGTCCACATTCAAGATATGACGGTTGGCGGTGCG
>JAITQV010000658.1 GCA_031288765.1 Planctomycetaceae bacterium | reverse complement strand
AAAACATGAAAACAGAGGAATTACCGCCAAAATACAAGCCCAAAAAAGTATCCTTTCAGTTGTCTATTCTGAAAATAGGGGCTAGACGACAGAATAAATACCATAAAAAAGTAAAAATTGAGGCAATGAGGTTGATTTTTGGGAAAATTATTTGCTACTGAGGTCATTTAGTAAAAAAATTCAGTGGAATTGAGGTTATTTGTTTGATATTCTCACGTAACCACAAAATTTCGCTGAAATTTTACACGTCTATTTTAGAACGAATTGACTTTTTTCGATTCGAGATTCTGTAATTCCGAGTCTTTTTCTGTAATTTCGTCTTTCCTGAAAACAGCCGTACTAATCCCTTTGCTGTTTGGGGAACCGGAAGAGGTGATCATTTCACGTATTGCGTTTTCGATAATACTGTTTGTGTTTCGGGCGGAATTTTGGGTAAAATGTTTACTCAGAATTTCCGGTTTTGAAATACCCAATATTTTAATCTGGCGATCACGGAATTGCCTGACGATTTTGCTGAAATGTTCCGGCTGCCGAGCCGCAACCAGAAACGCCTGAGCCTCTTTATTTTCCGGTTCGAGATGCTGCCATTCCTCCAGAATAATTATGGCTTCGTTAAACCGTGTTAACGAGAGCAACGCCAGCGAATACCATCGCAAACAGAGTACATCGCGGCAACCGTCCCAATACGCTAATTCCAAAGGAAGCGCTGCTTTTTCCCAATTTCCGGCGGACGCCCGGCAGGCTCCCGAAATGACTTCACGAATGAGATCGAGATCGGTTCCGCCCCAGATTGTTGCCGCAAATTCATGCCCCTTCGATTCCTGCAACTCCGCAATGTACAAATCAAGTAAATGCCGGTTGAATTCCGTGCGGTCAACAATTAATTCCAGATTTGATTCAAGAACTTGAATGGCTTTGTGCCCTTCGCCGCGTAAACGGTGAAGCAGGGCAAGGCTCGTAACCGCCATTTCACGAATCCGTAAACGATGCCAAATATCAAGAGCGGTTTGCCCGTAACGAATAGCGGTTTCAAAAGTTCGCACTGCCAAGTCCGGTTTTCCCTGCTGTTGAAGGTGTGCTCCCATAAATGTTAAAAGTTGCATATCAAGAGGGAAACTGTCAAGCCCCGCAAGCAATATTTTGGTCATTTCCTGTTCCGAAATCGGCGCAAACACAAAAGTTTCCCAAACACCATAATAAGCCGTTAATCGAAGATCGGTTCGGTTGGTTTGTTCGATTAGTTGAAGGAAATTCTGTCGGGCGTGAATATAATCGCCCAATATCGATTGGGCTTCGGCACGAACAAGCAAGGCTTCATTAGCGATTGACTTTCCCTGTTTTTCCGATTGTTCAAGGAGTTGTAGATTTCGGGCAGCCCATTTTTTTTGCCGGACGGAATTTTGTTGCCGCGACGGTAATAGAAAACGCCCCGGTGCGGCGTTGAGCCGAATCATTAAATTTGCGGCTGACGGAAGAATGGAAGCACGAACCTGACCTTGAAAACGTAACCCCTTTCGAAGCGGAATGAGCCGCGGTTCGATGGTTTCTTCGTCCAAATCATGCCGGATTCCGTCCAACCGGTAAAGACGATGCAATACCATAATATACAAGGAATTGCGTTCGAGTTCATTCGTTGTGAATAACCGAAATTCTTCCAATGTTGTTTCATCGAAACGATCCCCGACATTCATTAAAAGAAGCCAACCGACATTATTTTGAGATTCCGCATTTTGAGATTCCGCGATCTCGATTAACTCGTTGCGCAATGCCGCTTCATCATTACAATTTTGGGATTTGCGATAGATTATCTTAGTATTGGGTTCAAACGGCTCAATACCATTGGCGGCGGATTCCGTGCTGAGAACGAAAACAAAATCCGCAAACGGAACAACACTTTGAAGCGTGTCTTGTAATCCTTCAAAACCATCCTCAACAATGATTCCAACGGCAATTTGATTTTGGCTCATAGAATTTTCCGGCAATAATTGATGGAATTTTTGCATCTCGACAGTTTATTTAGGGGAATTTCTAAAAACCTTGTGTTTTTTTACAAATCTCACCTTAAAAAATCCGGGACTTACAAACATTTTTTAGGTTAAAGCAGATTTTTGAAATTTCCTTTATGGGCGAGTACAGACCCTTAAATTCTTAGTATCGGCATAAAATTCCTGTCAATCGACATTTTTTACTTTATGTTGTTCTACTTGCTGCACTTTCCAAAAAAACCGGCATTGAAGACAGTTTTTTATTTGTAGATAAATAGGGTTCGTTAATCATTGACCTATAATTTGTAAACCAAATATGTTTATTCAAAATTTGTAATTATTCAGCCGATTTTTTTGAGTTTCGCGGTTAAAAATAGGGTAATATTTCAGCGGAATTTTTTCTTAAAGATTCTAATCAAGAGGTAGGCTATTGTTGGGTGAAAGCCCCTCGCCGTAGCGGTTGCGTTGTCGGCTTGCCGACTATACAAGTCAGCGTTAGCCGACTTGTTCTACGTCCTGCAAGGGCAATATAAGCTAGCCCGCCGCAACGCGGCGGGTTAATGTCCATAAAAAACATCAAACGCCCTGAAAGGGCAACATATTAGTTGATAGGCGAACGGTTGCTGCGGGCTTAGAACAAAAATTTTTGGGAAAAACCGAAATCAGTTTTGAAGAAGATCTAAGAAAATTTGAAAATAGTCGAAATTCCCCCTTGTAGATTTTTGGGAGGCGGGTTACAATGGGTGTTATTGAATTTGTGACCGGAATTTTTTTGCCGTGATGTTTATGGTGAACGGTTGCAGGAAAATTCAATGTTAACCTTGTAATATCAAAGGAGATTTACAATGGAAAATTTTGTTAGATGTTTGATTGTGGTTTTGGGAAAATTTTTGTGGAATTTTTTTGAGAAAATTCCAATGTTAAAATGGGAAAGCCTGGTAAACCAGGGGGGGGGTCGTTTGTAGTAAGAAAGAAAGCTCTAAACCGTTTTCGCGAGCAGCATTTTTATCTGATTTTGCCTGTTTTTCTTGGTTGCCTTTTCTGTTGGCAACAGTTTTGTTTTTCACGGGTTGCGGCGGAGTTTCGGTTCCGCAAAATTTTCCCGAAACTTCTCCCTGTCAAATCACCGTTACAAACGGAACTTCCCCGCTTGTTGGAGTTGTTGTCAATTTGTTTCCCGACGCTCCGCTTCCCAATATTGTTCTTGAAGG
>JAITQV010000656.1 GCA_031288765.1 Planctomycetaceae bacterium | reverse complement strand
GCGTAAAACGGAATAAACGTAAATCAATAATTCTAAGCCCCTTCCGCTCAAACCGACTCAAAATCCGACCCGCCAGTTGACGCTCCACCGCATCCGGCTTCAATAAAATCAGTGTACGTGGTACTGCCATTGAAAATTCCTGTGTTCGTGTATCTATTCAGTCCTTTATTTTCAGTATTAATACTGAATCTTAACCCCGCAAGGAGTGTGTTGTGCATAACCGTAGGTGAAGCGAAACGCAACCTACGGATTGGAATCTCCCACACATCCCTAAGCCCCGCACGGGGCGAGATTATCAATCAACACAACCATAATCTCGTCCCTGCGGGACTTATGTTTTAAGGAGGGATTGGATCCGGCGGTTGCGCTACGCTCCACCGCCGGTTATGCACATCTCGCCCTTACGGGCTTAGGAAAAAATCAGGTTGAAAATAAAGTTTGTCCTGCATAATAGTTTGACAAAGTACCAAATAAATACAAATTTGTTTTATTTGGGTTTCTTAATCATTAATTGCTCCGTTGCCGGATCGTAAATATATTCATGCCCGTCCGGCAATTCCGGCAAAGGAATATTGTTGGCTTTAATAATATCTTTCATAAAGGCTTCATGAGTTTCGGGACCTTTATTATCATTCATGGCTTTATAAAGTTGAAGAGCCTGCGGAACCTGAATCCGAAATGCAGTCATCTCCTTCGCACGGAACAAAGTCGCCACCGGAACCGTAATAATATCCGAAACCTGTTCGCCGCCCGTTTGACCGTAATGCCCCTTCTTACCCGCTCCCACATCGGCTTTAACCAACTCACTTTCCGGCTCTGCCGGTTTTTCGGATTCCTGTTCGTTGGGGGCGTTCCCCGCCTCAGCCTCCGGCTCCGCTTCCGTTTTCGGCTCTTCCGTTGCCGCCGAATCCGTCTCTTGCGGCAAAGAATTCGCAGGCGGAGAAACGTCGTTCACAGGCAAAACCTCAACAGCCGAAATATTCGCCGCCGGTATTCCGCCCGACTCATTTTTCCGACCTTGCGGCTTGGCAAGATCGCAGCCGATAATAAATATCAATAATAAAATTGTCGAATAAAAAATTCGTTTCATTGTAAACCTCCAAAACGTAAATTGCCCAAAAGAATCGTTATGGTCAAATCAAAAAAATTTGACCGAAATCAATATACACCATTTCATGTTGTTCGGATACCCCCAAACTCTTTTCGCCGCCCGCCTACACTCCCCAATACTACAAATGTTTTCCCGGACTGACAAACCCAAATGCCCAAAAAAGATAAGCAACCGGAGCCGCCATCAATAAAGAATCAAAAACATCCAAAACTCCCCCAAAACCCGGAACCGCATGACCCGAATCTTTCATATTGCTGTCGCGCTTAATAAGCGAACCCGCCAAATCGCCGACCATTCCGGTTAAAGCGATGGCAACCCCAAATAAAAACCAGCCATACCAAGATGTGGGATTGCCGTCGTTGCACAACGGCAACGCAATAACAAACCAAAACCATGACCCAAAACATGCAAATAATATCCCCCCCAACGCTCCTTCAATTGTTTTGCCCGGACTTAGTCCCGGCGTCATTTTGTGATGCCCGATTAGCTTGCCGACCGTGTAGGCTCCAATATCACACATCTTTGTTACCAAAACAAGCGAAAGAATCGCCCATATTTCGTAAGCCATGTGAAGCTGAATCATAAAACACGAAAGTAAACCAAGATACGCAATAGCAAATACGGCACCGGATAAATTGATGGTAACTCCGCCCGGATGAGAATAACGCCGCATCTCCGCCGCAAACGACAAAATAACTCCGGCAGCAACCGCCAACAACGCCCAAAAACTCGCCGTCGATGCCCATTGCCAACCGCCTTTGGAGGTGGCAACATGCAGAACTTCCAGATTGTATTGCTGAAACACATTCGCAAGCCAACAACTAACCGCAATAAGTAAATTGCCGAGATAAACGGTGGACGCAAGCGGGTGTAATCCGGCGGCGTTCAAAATGCGGAGAACTTCCCGTGTTAGAAAAACAAGACAAATCATGTACGACGGTAACAAAATAATTCCGCGGGGAAGCCAGATAATCTCACGCGTCAAACCATAATGCGAAATGCTTACATCCAGCCAACAAAGAATTATCAGGATAATAATAATCAAAAAACCAAATATTAAACGCCGTTGAATCATAAATATATTCTTGTGTTGTTACGACACGGTTGGCTGTTGTCTTGCGGAGTTTACCGTCAATACGGAAAACTAATTATCACGATTGACCGGAAAATGTCAATCATAAAAATTACCGGTCTCGAAGAAAATAGAAGAGATGTTCCCAGATGACACGGATTTTCAGTCCGCAGATGACGCAGATACGGATTTTCGTCAATGCGGATTATTTTTTGCGGTAAAGTCTTGAAAAATTACAAAAAAGCCCGAAAATAGAAAAAAAGAAACTTGGAAAAATTTTATAACAGTTCCTGCAAACCGCACAAAAATAACCCCCAACCCAACAAAAACAATGGATATTAACCCAACAATCACACAACATTTGGCGGATTTAACACGGCATTATGATTGCCGTCTTCTTTTTGCCGGCGAATCGGGAAGCCGGGCTTGGGGGCTTCCGTCGCCGGACAGCGATTATGATGTCCGGTTCATTTACGCCCACGCCTCACATTGGTATCTCTCCATCGAAGATAGACACGAAACTATCGAAACCGTCTTTCCCGATAATATCGACCTGTCCGGTTTCGAACTCCGAAAAGCACTCCGCATGTTTTCCGTTTGTAACCTCTCTCTGAATGAACAAATTCAAAGCCCTATTGTTTACGGCGGCGATTCGGAATTTATTGCCCGTTTAACAGCGCTGATTCCGGTTTACTTTCAGAAAAAACGGGCGTTGTTTCATTATCTCAGGATTGCCGAACAAGCGTTTAATCAGGGAATGCAGGGATTATCCATCGGTATTAACCGTTTTTTCTATGTGATTCGTCCGCTTTTGGCGTGCGAATGGATCGAGGCTCACGGAACTATGCCTCCTACGGAATTTCAAAAAATTCTGGAAACGGATTTTCTTCCTCTGACGTTGACCAATGAAGTTATTGATATGATTCAGCAAAAAGCGGTCGCTCTTGATAAAGAACCCGTTAAACTTTCAAAAGAATTGGTTTACTGGTTAACGGAAACGTTGAACCGGCATCAGGAAACTCTCCGGCTTTCCGCAAACGTAACCGAATCCATATCTCTAAAACCCTTAAACGAATTGTTCCTCGATCAAATCATGAGCAGCCAAAAAACCTAACCCGAATATTTCACCATAAAATAAATATAGAATAGAACGGGAACTTCTGATTTTACCGGTTTGCAATATTCATTATTCATTTTGCTTTAGCTCCGGCAATGTAGGGACGTTCCGGCGGAACGATCAGTTCCTGATTTTTCATGTCAATAATCACGTCCATCTCTTCCATCGGAATCGTACCCAGCAAAACCTCTTCGGCATTGGGCAATACAATTGCCTGATAAAGTGAACGGCGGTTTTTAAAACGAATCTCAACCGGTACGACAAATTCATAATTCTCAATAGAACCATCAACAAGACGGATTTCTTTCGTCTCCAACAGAATTAAACCAAGTTGGTTTTTAATTTTTTCGTTAATAACAAGTGTTGTCGCACCGGAATCGACCAAAGCATTGACCTCCATTTGACGTATCTGCTCTGCCGAAAGTGTTCCCATTTTGCTCGCAATAAAATCCGCCCCGTTATACAAAATAATGTCCGCAAAAATTTCACCCATGATTATTCCCCTCTTATTTTATTTTTGTAATATTTCAGTGAAATGTTTGTTTTTTACACTCTGACTCTGGCAACGTAGGGGCGTTCCGGCGGAATGATCAGTTCCTGATTTTTCATGTCAATAATCACGTCCATCTCTTCCATCGGAATCGCGCCCAGCAAAACCTCTTCGGCATTGGGCAATACAACCGCCCGGCAAAGCGATGAACGGTTTTTGAAATGAACCTCAACCGGTCCGACAAATTCATAATTCTCGACAGAACCATCCGCAAGACGACTCTCTCTGGTCTCTAAAACACAAAGACCAAGTTGATTTTTAATTTCATTATTGATTGCCAATGTGGTTGCACCGGAATCTATCAAAGCGCGAACTTCTATTTTACGAACATCTTCCGTTTTACGAACTCCAAGTCTCACAGCAGATAAATCCAATTGGTTGTACAATGTAATGTTTGCATAAATTTCACCCATAATTATTCCCCTTATTATTCTTCTTATCAGAAAAAAAATTAACACCCCAATCGGATTGTATTCTACCGTATTATTTTTTTATGACAATCATTGTTTGACTTGTCTTGAAAATCCCTTCTATTTCTGATAAATTCAAATCCTTGTGTTGGAATGTCCGATATAAAAGGCTTTTTAGTTGCGGCAATAATCGGTTAAAATATAAAATTAATGGAAATTTATAATAACGACATTGAAATTTTAAAAACAAATTTACCGGACATTCCCAAAGTTTGGGATGGTAAATCATGTATTTTAGAATTAAAAGAAGCCGGCTATCAATGGAAGCAAATGGAATGGTGGGCGTTCTATTTTGAGTATCAGTTTAAAAAGTTGTTTGCCGACAAATTTTCATTTCCCGGCGATAAATTCGATAACGTATTTTTTGATTTAAGAGGTGTTATCAATTGGGATTTGAAAGCAAAAGCAATAAAATCCGATGACCACAAAGTAATTCTCAATGACAAGTCAGCAATGAAACAATCAATTAAGAAAGATAAGTTTCATGGTGAAATTATTGCGCTTTGCGATGTGGAATACAACGATATAAACCGTACTTTCCAACGATGGCATACCGAATTGAAAGGCGGTAAATCCAAGTATGAACAGGCAAGAGAAAACAGAACTTCTATTTCTCGTTATCGAAAAACAAAAGCAGAATTAACAGAGATTGTGCTGCTGGTTTTAAAAAAGGACGATCTGGATTTGTTAGGAACAATGAAACAAGGGAGAAATTCAAATGGTTTATCTCGCCCTGAAAAATATATGCTTGATTTGGAAACTATTGATAAATTTGAAAACCATATAATTAAACTATGATGTTTTATAACGAAAATTGCATAGAAGGTGCAAAAAAATATCTGAAATCCGATTCCATTGATTTGATCGTCAGCGATCCTCCGTATGGAATTAACGGGGATAAACTCGATAAACATTATAATCGGGATGAAAGCAATGTACTTGACGGATATGTGGAAGTACCCGAAAAAGAATATCCCGAATTTTCGGAAAAATGGATAAAAGAAGCCGCAAGAGTTTTACGTCCGGGCGGAAGCATCTATATTGTTTCGGGGTATTCGCAACTTCGGCATATTTTAAATGCTTTGGCGAATACGGCATTGCAGGAAAAAAATCATATTATCTGGAAATACAATTTTGGAGTTTATACAAGTAAAAAATATATTTCTTCGCATTATCATATTCTGTATTACGTAAAACCAAGCGGGAATGTAACCTTCAATACTAATGCCTTTTTTGCTGATTGCGAAAAAAACGAAAATGGCGGGAGTCTGAATTATTTGGATAGAGAAGATGTTTGGATTATCAATCGGGAATATAAACCCGGACAAACAAAAAACAAAAATGAATTGCCGAAATCTCTTTTAACCAAGATAATTTTATATTCAAGCAATCCGAACGATATGGTTTGCGATTTCTTTTTGGGAAGTTTTTCTACCGCAAAGGTCGCAACAGGATTAGGACGCAGGGCTTGCGGTTTCGAAATAAATAAAAATGCTTTTGATTATCAAATCAATGAAATTGAAAAGATTCAACCGAGGGAATATTTGCCGGAATTAAGAAAAATACCCGAAAATAAATTTGTTAACAAAGGAAAACCTTTACTAACGGAAGAAATCGCCGAAATTACAAAAGAATATACTCAATTGACAAAAAACGGAACATCTAAAAAAAATGCCTGTAATCTCCTTTCCGACAAATACGGACGAGGTTATTGGTCTATTTTGAATATCGTGTCTTCTAATCATGTTTTGCCCCAAAATGAAAAAATAACGCTTTTTGATTGAGAATAACCGCAAAAAGAGGTATGATAAAAATCCTAAAATCCTTAATAGGCATTTTAAGAAAAATTAGGTTTGTTTTGTGTAATTAAATTTTTTATGGAGGATTAGATGATGATGTTGAACCGATTATTTTGTACTATTGTTTTTCTTGCTGTTTCGGTTGTTGGGGTTCTCAGTGTTGTTGCGGCGGCGGAACCTAAATTCGAACCCGAACAAATTTTAATCACCGATTTCGGTGCCGTGCCGGACAGCAAAACCGATTGCGGTAACGCTGTCGAAAAAGCTCTTGAAGTTTGCCAAAGTAAAGAGTCGGCAATTCTTGTTTTTCCGAAAGGTCGGTACGATTTCTATGTTCCGGCGAATAAACAACGACTTTACGGCATTTCGATTGAGAATCAAAAAAATCTGGTGATTGACGGACAAGGAAGCGAATTTATTTTTCACGGAATTATGGGAGTTTGCCGAATTTCCCATTCGGAAAATATTACGCTTCGGAATTTCAGTGTTGATTGGGAAAAACCGTTCATCGCTCAAGGAACAATCGTTGATACAACAGACGATTGGATCGATATTAAATTCGATACGGCGGAATATTCGTTTGAAATTACGGACGGCAAGTTGTTTTTTTTAGGCGAAAGCTGGCGGCGTCAGGTCGAAGGTTACACGCTCCTTTTCGACAAAACAACAAAGGAACTCGTTTACCGGACACGCGACAACGCTCTTGGCAGTAATGATCTGTTCAACAAAAAAGCCGAACAACTCAACAACAATACCGTAAGGTTTCACGGGAAACCAAAAATAAAACCCGAACCCGGAACATTTATTGCTCTTTGGTTGGGGCGGTATATTCGGGTGGCGTTCAATTTGGAACGAAGTAAAGATGTTGTTTTGGAAAATCTTGACATTTACCATTCGCTCAGTCATGGGGTTGCCGCTTTCAAAACGGAAAATATTACGCTTCGCAAAGTGGATTACAAAACCAACGACAAGAAAAACCGTGTGTTCAGTCTTGTTGCGGACGGTTATCATTTGAATACTTGCAAGGGTTTGGTCAAAATCGAAAACTGTACGCAGGTTGGTATGGGTGATGATTTTCTGAATTTGCACGGAATGAATGTGATGGTTCAAAAGCGTGTTGACGATTACACGGCGGAAGTCGGAGTTGCGGAAAAAACCGGAGCGTCGTATGTTCTCGATGTCGGCGACGAAGTTTGGTTTGTCAACGGCGAAACGGTTCAACGCGGAGAAACCGGAATTATCAAAGAGATTAAGGAAATTCGGGACGGTTCCAAACTGATTGCCAAACATATTGTCTTTGAAGAGAAAATCCCCGCCAATCTCAAAGAAAAAGACGCTCTTGAAAATAAAACATGGACGGCGGAGTTGGAAGTTCGCGGCTGTAATATTCTGAAAAAACACCGAGCAAGAGGTTTGCTGATTACAACGCCGAAACGGGCGGTGGTGGAGAACAATTATTTTCGTTCGGCGGGTACGGCGATTTTGATTGAGGGCGACGTGAATTTTTGGTATGAATCGGGAGCGGTGAACGATTTGGTGATTCGCAACAATGTGTTTGAAGATTGTTTTAGTTCCGGTTATGCCGGTGATTGGGGACATGCCGTGATCACCATTCACCCGTCCTTCAAACCCCAAACCGATAACACCGAAGCTTATCACAAAAACATCCGAATTGAAAACAATACCTTTAAATTTTTTGATTATCCGGTTCTTTTTGCCCGTTCCGTTCGGAATTTGGTGTTTGCGAACAACCAATTGTTCGGGACAACAACTTATCAACCGTTTGCCGTTAATCAGGCAACTTTTTGGTTGGATGGTTGCCGTGATGTTTTGATTGAGGGCAATTCGTGGGCGGAGGATGTTCTCGGTAAAAATCTCAAAATGTTTCACATGAAACATTCCGACCTAATGCTAAAAGATAAAACAGTCCCAATAGTTAATAACGAATAGTGAATAGTTAGTAGTGGAGAACGCAAGGCGGGCAATCGTCCGCCCATTTTACAATTCACAACTCACAAGGTAGGCAATCGTTGGGTGAAAGCCCCTCGCCGAGGGGCTTTCACCCATGATTGCGTCGGCATTGCCGACAAATTTCTGTTTCTGCACGGCAACCGGAATCTTAACCCCGCCAGGGGTGTGATGTGCATAACCGGCGGTGGGTGAAAACCCTTCGGCGAAGAATTTTCACCCGCCATCACCTCTGTTTTCGTGTTTTTCAGGAAGACCGACAAGGATTACGCGTCAAATTGTTCCCAATTAAGGTATTTCAAGACAAAATCCCGCCGTTTTCCCGTCTCTCAACGAAAAAAAACAGGAAATCTTTGGCAATTTGGGATAAATAGACAAGCGTCTTTAACTTCGGGACACCAGTTTTTTGCTCTCAGACACGTG
>JAITQV010000376.1 GCA_031288765.1 Planctomycetaceae bacterium | reverse complement strand
TTGTCAATATCAATCCCGCACGCAACACCGGTTTGAACCAATAAATTCCATCCGGCAAGAAGTTGAAAATATTCGTTGTAACGCGGCAGGGACGGAATTAAAATAGTTTCAAATAAAGTCGGTTTCGAAGAAACGGCAATAACCGTCATCCCCACTCCATCCACCAAATTCTTTTTATAAAATTCCATGTCTTGCTCAAACGGTTCAATAAGAACAACGATATCTTCAGGATTCATAACTTCTTCGATTCCGTGAACAACAATTGTTCCTTCGAGATATTGACTTCGTTTTCGTGTGATTTCGTTTGTTTTCAGGGCGAGTTCTTCCGCAACTCCGTTGTTCCGTCCGGCAAGGTAAATGACCGGAGCGGACGCCGCTTTTTTAATGAGTTCGGTGTCGTATTCCGCCGCCAAGACTTCGGCGGCAAGTTGTCCGGCTTCGGTTTTTCGTTCCGCACAACCGCAAGGACACTCCGCCAAACCGGCTTCAATTGATTGATAAACGAGCGCTTGCTCCACAACACTCATTGTTGCCGCCACCGCATCTTCTTTTCCGCACGATAAAACAACCGAATCGGCAACTTCCGTCAATTTTGTTCCGGCGTTTGCCGTTACACCGAAAAGCCGTGTATGTTTTTCCGCATTCAATTTTTGAAACAGCGTGATTAATTCTTTTGTTTGTCCGCTGTTTGACGCTCCGACAACCGTCCATTTTGACAGGTCATATTCCAACGCCTGACGTGCGCCGTCGGTTGCCGTTGTCAGGTTCAGCCCGCGTCCCAAAATTGATGCGATAAACCGTTTGGCGGGAAAAATCCGGCTGGAACCTTCACCGGTTAAAAAGAACCGGTTGGTTTCCTTGATCGAATCAACAATCCGTTTCGTCCGACCAAAATCAAAATTACCAATAATCTCCGATGCACGAAGCATCTCCCGAACCAAAGCAAAATTCTTATATTTTGTATTGTTTAAATTCATGATACTAAAATAAGGGTTAAAGTTATGGAAATTGTTCCTGCAACAATTAAATTAAGTAATTAAACGATATTTTTTAATATTTTTGAGTTATTACCGGTATTTTACCGATTTTACCGATACGAAAAAGCACCGTCAAAACCGGAAATCATTTACCGGAGTTTTACTCTAACGCTGTTGAAAAATCATCCAATGAAAGACAGGTCAACGCAAAATCGGCTAGCTCATCCAGTTTGATTGTATTTTGGACTGATTTGATTTTTTTCAGAAGCGGTTTTGAAGGCGATTCCAAACGCCGCGATAAAATACGGATAATTATTTCCGCTTTACCTTTTACTTTGCCTTCCACTCTACCTTTTGCTCTGCCTTCCAGTCTTCCTTTTGCTTCGTGTTTGGCAATTAATTCATCTAAAACCGAAGGAGATATTGTGAAAACTTTTTCATTTTCGGATTGTCGGGTATCGTTGGTAAAATTCTGATGTTGGAAATTTTTTGCATTAGTTGCGGCATAATTCAACGCATCAAACCACTTTTGTTGCAATTCTTCCAAGTGCATTGTTGGTTGCGAGTTGTAAAAAATCTTCATTAGATGTTCGGAAACATTCTTCGGCGAATTGTTAAGCATATAATAGTTCCTCAATGAGTAAGTTTGAACGGTGTTATCATAACATTGAACATGTTAACAACAAGGCGTGTCATCATAGCAGAAAAAATCGGCAGGTTCAAGAGAGACCGAAAGTTTTTGGTTTTGTTTCTTCCGAATCGAAAATAAACCATTATGTCAATAAAATAATAACAATTAAATTTTTGCGGTCTATTCTTTCTCATCTGTTTTGGCAACATCCAACGGTGTTTTCCCTTCATTATTTTTTGCATTGACATCAGCGCCTTGTGAAATCAGATATTGGAAAACTTCAACGTTATCGTTCCGATATGCCGCCAAATGAAGCGGAGTCCAACCATATTCAGTTTTTGCATTGACATCAGCTCCTTGCGAGATCAAATATTGGAGAACTTCGACATTATCGTTATATTTTACCGCCAGATGAAGCGGAGTAAAACCGCCTTTATTTTTTGCATTAACATCAGCACCTTGTGAAATCAAATATTGGAGAACCTCGACGTCGGAATTTTCGGATGCCGCATGATGAAGCGGAGTAAAACCGTCAATATCTTTTACATTAACATCGGCGCCTTGTGAAATCAAATATTGGAGAACCTCGACATAGGAATTTTCGGATGCCGCATGATGAAGCGGAGTAAAACCGTCAATATCTTTTACATTAACATCAGCGCCTTGTGAAATCAGATATTGGAGAACTTCGACATTAGAGTTAAACCGTGCCGCCCAATGAAGTGGTATCCGACCATATTCAGTTTTTGCATTGACATCAGCGCCTTGTGAAACCAGATATTGGAGAACTTCAACATTAGAGTTAAACCGCGCCGCCCAATGAAGCGGTATCTGATCATTTTCAGTTTTTGCATTGACATCGGCTCCTTGAGAAATCAAATATCGGAGAACTTCAACATTATCGTTATACTCTGCCGCCAGATGAAATGGCGTCCAACCACCTTTAATTTTCGCATTAACATCGGCTCCTTGTGAAATCAAATATTGGAGAACTTCAACATTATCGTTAAACTTTGCCGCACTAT
>JAITQV010000619.1 GCA_031288765.1 Planctomycetaceae bacterium | reverse complement strand
ATACCGGATAATATTCGCATGAGATAATTGATTGGTTAATATTTGATGATATTTTAGCGGAATTTTGTTTTTCAATTTCTTTGCGGGGTTAAGATTGAAGGGCAAAAATTCCAATGAATCATTCCAAAGAATTTTAACATCTTTCGCAATAAAAAAAATATGGTAATTATTCGATGGAATGATTTTTTTGTCCTAAGCCCTGAAGAGCGGGATGTGCATATACTTTGAACGGCATGAAATTACCTCTTTTTTTAATAGAGACATCTAAAAAAATTAGTTTTGTTGTTAAAAATAAGAACTTACGAATAATTTTAGAGGTCCCCTATTAAAATTAAGAGGTAATTTCTTACCGTTCAAAGTATAGTTGATAGGCAACCATTCGCCGTTCTTGCGATAGCAATTCATGAGGTAGGCAATCGCTTGCCGAACGATTACGTTGATGTTCGCCGGCTGGGAGTTTGTGATATTTTAGTAGAATTTTTGTCCTTACAACGACAACACGTATTCGATAAGATCATCAAGTTGTTCGTCGGTCAGCGAATCAATATCGCCTTCCGCATTGCCGTGTTTTCCCTTTTTGAACAAATCTTTCATATTTGTATAACGACCATCGTGCAGATAAGGAGCAGTTCGCCATGTTTCAACAAGTGTCGGCGTGTCAAAACTGTCTTTTCGATCATAAAAACATTTCGTGTTCACATCGTGTAACTTTTGGTCGGTAAACAACGGCGCCGGATGACATTTAACACAACCGATTTTCGTATCTTCAAAAATCTTTTTACCGCGTTCGGCGCGTTCACTCGGTTTGCCGTCCACAAGATAAGGACTCGGAACCGGCTGCATCGCGTGAATGTAAGCGTCAATATCCTGACATTGGGTTTCGTCCGGCATGGAAAAAAGAATAAATTGGAATCCGGCTCGAGTACAAAGAGCCGACGTTTTGCGAATACCTTCCCACATTGCCGGCGGACATTTGTCACACCAAAGCAAACTCTTGGCGTTTTTCGGATTGCCAAGTCCGTCGTTCACAAGATCCCAGTTAAAAGCGTCCATTCGCCCGTCCGGATGACAACTCGCACAACTTTGCCAGTATTGACGGCAAAGCGTTGCGTCATTCCAATGAATTTCGCCGAGCCGTTCTTTACTCGGATTCGGTTTAACACCAAGAGCAATTTCCGTACCTTTAAGACCGCCGGAATCCGTCAAATCAATTTTTTGAAGTGTATCGCTGTAATACATTCCAACATAAACATTGTTCCCGACCGCAACAACAGAACGCGCGCCTTTCCCGTCAAGCCGGATACGTTTTTTCATACCATCGAGAAACTTCAAATCGTTTGGTACACGGTCGGCTTTTGTAAATACGTTTTTTCCGCCGGTATGACCGGTTGATGTTTCGGAATTATCCTGCGGTAACAATTCCAATTCTTTGTGCATCGTTTCCGCATCAATAATGATTAACTCGCTTGTTCCGGCAACAGCAATATAAATCTGTTTACCGTCGGCGGATGTTGTAATTCCCCACGGATTGGCGGCGCCCAGATCAATATCATCAATCAAAACCGTATTGATAAAACCGGAACGTTTATTATTAAGTTGTGTTGTATCAATAATACTGATTCCGTTGGTGTTCGTCCAACCGCGTTCGACCTGAGTGGTTGGGTGTGAAAACCGCGACAAAATTTCCGTAAGATAAACATATCGTCCGTCCGGTGAAATGCAAATTCCGTGAACACTGCCGCTGCCGTTTAGCAGCCGGATATTTTTCACCGTTCCGGTAACAACATCAACCGCAGAAACTTCAGCCGCCACAGAAACCAATGCTTCGGGATTTTCGGGAATATTGGCAACATCATTGGGTAATGCGTTGGAAACATAAACCGTTTTGCCGTCTTTTGTAACAACAGCGCCGCGCGGTTCACGGATTACTTTGATGCGCCGGACAAGTTTTAATTCCGGCAAATCATATTCGCCGACATCATTATTAAAACGATTACAAACGAAAAGTTTTTTACCGTCGGGAGTGATGACGGATCCCATTGGCGTATGTCCGGCGGTAACTTCACGGACAATGTTGCCGGTTGCCGAATCAACTGCTTGTACCAATCCGCAAGAACCGCCGGATGTAACATAAAACGTTTTTTCGTCGATACTCAAAACAAGTCCGGTTGGTTCTTTTCCGACGGGGATTGTTTGAATTACTTTATTGTCCGCCGTATTCAACACAGCAATTTCATCGGCATCGAAATTAGTAATATAAATTTTCGAGCCGTCTTTGGTTGCCGTCAAATCAGTAGGTGCTTTATAATTTTCCGTTGCAAAAACAGGATGATTTGACATCATCAGAATCACAACAGCGGAAAAGAAAAGGACAACAGATAAAACAACATGCTTGTTTTTCATTTTGTATTGCTCCTTAATTTGATTGACCTAAACAAAACAACCTTTGTAGTTAATAGTTATAATAGTTAATAGTGGAGAATGCAAGCGAATTACTTATTAGTTTCAACATAACTTTAATTTCCCGCCAATTTTTTTAATTCATTTTCAAATTTTGCGACATCAGTTTCTATACGCCATTTGATATTTGCGCCGAAAATTTCAAACGCTTTCTTTTGTGATTCAACTGCAATAATATCTGTCAGCCGCGGATTATCGCTTTTGGTTTCAACAATCAAATGTAATTCAATATCATTTGAATTATTTTTTTTGACAGCATAGACAAAATCGGGGCTTGTTGTTCCGCCGGTGTATGTCGGTAGTTTTATGCTGCGGCGCGGCAACTTGCCGTAAACAACGACACGCTGCGGAGGCGTAACTTTCAAAACTTCATGTTCAATTTCCGAATCATAAACAAATTTATCGTATAAATAGTTTTCGGTTGTTCGCTGAATATCTGTCGCGGTTTTTTCGCCGACTTCACCTTGAAACATTTCTTCTACGAAATCATTGTTCTCCGTAAAAAGACTTGTCCGCGCGGCGTAATCCAAACGATAATACGAAAATCTCTGCTTAAACGCTTCCATAAATTTTTTCTCAAAACCGTCAACGATGTTTTTCAATGTTACTGTATTGAATAATTCGGGCGGGGTTGCTTTTTCTTTTCTTGCCGCGGCTATATTTCTGTGTAAAATTTTTATGGGCAAATGAGTTTGCATGTTTAATTGTTTTAGAAATTTGCCGTAAGAAAGAATACCCAAAGACGATTCAACCGATCTATAACCGCTTGACTCAACCACTACGTGCTGACCGCCGCTTCTTAAACGTTCTTCAACAACTTCTATTGCCGGCTTCACAAAAATATCATCTGCCGTCAATATCGATAACAAAATTGCGTCCAATTCTTTTTCGTCTAATTTTTCAAATTGTAGTAAATATCGTCTTGTTACCTTCTCCCACAACTCGCGTAACTTTTCAAAATTATTTTTATTCAACCGAATTTTTGGACGTTCCGGTAAATCTTCGCCTATAATTTTGCCTTTATGGACTTTTAATTCGCAATCTTCAGGTAATTGCGACAATAATTTCTCAACATCCAAAATTAAATCGTGTTCGTCAATAATTTCTTCCGTCAAAAGTTTGGCTTTAGCTTTAACGTTACTTGACGCATAATTTGCGTTGACTAACAATTCCAAAATTTTATCTGTAATTTTATTATTATCGGCAACGCCGCCGTCGGCGTTAATTTCGCCTACTAATTTACGCGCAAAACCGCGCTCGGAATAATCAATAATATACGTAAGATAAAATTCTTCATCGCTTATTCGATTACCGTTTTCATCGAAAGGCAAACGTAATCCGCGTCCGACTTCTTGCAATTTTCGTATCTCCGAACCGGAACTTCGCAATTTACAAATCACAAAAACATTCGGATTATCCCAGCCTTCGCAAAGCGTCCACTTGGAAAAAAAGAAACGGCAAGTATTCCATTGACCGTTTTTATTTTTGAATTGCAATGATTGTTCTTTATCGCGCAGAACTTTATCAACTTCGTCTTGATATTCGTTACTTTTGTTATCTTCGGCAAAGTAACCGGCAAGACACGCGCTGACATTTTTTAATGAGGCTTGTAAAAATTCTTTAAAGTCGCCTTTTGTGTTTTTGATTTCTTTTTGTAATTTGTCGGTTAATAACTGTTCAAATTTCTGACGCAGCCATGCGTTATCTCCGCGAAAAGAGTCTATTCTGTCAATAAAAAACAGGCTGTTGGTTTTAATTTTCGGCAGATTTAGTTTCGGGTTTTTGCGATAAAAATTTTCTTTCTCTTTTTCAAAATGAGCGTCGAGAGCTTGATTGATCAATAATTCTTGGTAACCGTTTGAATAAATATCAGGAGAGATTTGTAATCCGATATTCACTGCTGATTCGTTGGAGAGTTTAAGTTGTGTGGAATTATCGTTCTCAAATTCAAGAGTTAGATTACCGTCAAATTTTGGGTTAATGTTTGATAACTTTTCACCGACTTTTATTTCTTCCTTTCCGTCAATACATATACTTTTACCTTTATTAATTGATGTAACTTTATAAATTTTACTTTTATCCGGCAATGCAGGATAAACGATATGAACGCCTTTTACTAATCCTTCGTTAAACGCGCGGATTGAGTTGAGGTCGTAAACTAGATTTTCGTAATCTTTTTTTGTTTGTTTTAATCTTCCTTTGCCCTCAGTTATATCTGGAAATGTTGCGCCGAAGCGGATGATCGTTTGCGGCGATAAACCTCCGGCAATATTTGTCCATGCTTTATTATTTTTGTTAAACCGATGCGGTTCGTCGATAATAACAATTGGTCGAGTATTTTTTAATCCTTCAATCGGACAACTAATACTGCCTAATAATGTTGAATCGTAATCGTCGCGAGTCATTGACGACGACGCAAGCATAGCGTCATTGAGTAACAGGCATTGGACGATATTTATTTCGTTTTTTGTTGCATCGCAAAACGAGCGTAATTGTTCGGGAATATATTTTCGTTTTCCTTTTTTGGATTCGAAATCTCCGGCGTTGATAATGCTTAACGTGATATTTTGATTATTAAATTCGTGCCGGAAATGTTTGTTCCAATCGTCTGATAGTAGAGACATTTTGACGCCTTCTTTGATTGCCAAACTTGGAACGATAATAATGAATTTGAAAAAACCGAACTGCGCTTTTAATTCGTGCATTAATCGGCAATAGACGTACGTTTTTCCCGTACCGGTTTCCATTTTCACGTCAATATTTTTGGGCATTTCCCAAATAGGATTGGCGTTGAAGTTTTGATTTGCTGCGATTTTATTCTTATCAATTTCTTTGACAATATTTTCAATCGCATCCAACTGGTACTGCAGTTTATCAAGTTTCATAGTTTTTTTGTAATTTTATTGTCGTATCAATTTACTAATTTTCGTGAGTTCCGTGTATTCTGTGGTTAAATAAAATAGACAGTTACGTTACGGCGTAAACCGAATATCACTTACCGGTTTTCAATATACTATTTTTTATTCTTATTCTTTCAATATCTTTCGATTATTGTTGGCGGGTTATCGAGATTATTTTTGATATTT